>JANQQO010000245.1 GCA_028289305.1 Rickettsiales bacterium
GAATATGGTATTCCGGCTTCGCGCGTGGATGTGATTCATCGCGGGGTGGATGTGACGGCATTTGACCCGAAAAAGATCAGCAAGGAACGCCTAAAGGCGATTGAGGCGGAGTGGATGCCGCAGAAATATCTGCCCGTGGTGCTGATGCCGGCGCGATTTAGCCGCTGGAAAGGGCATGATTTCCTGCTGCGGAGTTTGGGTGAGATCCCGCATCATGATTATACCTGTATTTTGATGGGGAGCGAAAAGGGCCATGCGCGCTATGTCAAGGAGCTGAAAGAGCTTGCCGCGCGTCTGCAACTACGGGGCAATGTGAGCTTTCAGCCGAGTACGGAGGATATGCCCGCGGCGTATCGTTTTGCCGATTTGGTGGTAGCGCCCTCGCTCGAACCCGAGGCATTTGGCCGCGTGGCGGTGGAGGCGCAGGCGATGGGCACACAGGTGATCGCCACTAAGCATGGCGGGGCGAAGGAAACGGTGCTGGATGGTAAGACCGGGTGGCTGGTGAAGCCGGGTGATGAAAAGGCGCTATCGAAGCGGATTATGGAGGCGCTGGTGATGCGCGAGAATGATAAGGCGAAGATGGCCAAGGCCGCGCGTGCGCATGTCACCAAGAATTTCTCGCTCAAGCAGATGTGTGACAAAACCTTAGCGGTGTATAAAAAACTGGTGAAATAGGGGGGGTGAACCCTCGGATTTTACGATTTTGGGGTAAAAATACCAAAAAATCGCGTATAAAAGGGTAAATCGGCCTTTTCTTATTGACTTTCTTATATATTTATGCCATAAATATACTGATTTTTACTTTTTGTTTGAGATAACATGTGCGGCCGCGTGGACCGTACCTATCTGATATTTGTGTGTCTTGGGAGGTACCCAAGACTTTTCTCCTGAAAGGAGAGTGTGATGCATCCTACGGTAAGTGAAACCAAAACGGTTTGTAGCATTGAGAGTATCACGAGGTGTGATGGTGGGGTGAAGGTGGTCCTCATCCCGCCGACAGAAACCGTGGACTGCTATGAGCTGTTGGTCAGGCGAGAAAACACCGATCTTCTGCTCGCTGAGTTGTGGATTGATTATTTCTCAGAAGCCAAAGGCAAAATGATCAACCTCGTACGTGTGGATGATCAAATCACGGCGGTTGAGGTGAGTCGTTCGCAAGCCAAGCCAGTTCCTGTGGAGGAGGCTGGGTAGGCGAAGCCACCGCATGCGTTTTTTGAAGACCCCTTGCTTTATAGCAGGGGGTTTTTTATTGCCCGAATGGGTCGTGCATGAGGATGGTGTCTTCGCGCTTGGGGCTGGTGGAGAGCAGGGCGATGGGGGCGCTGATCAAGGCTTCAATACGGCGGATATAGGTGATGGCGGCTTCGGGTAGATCCTCCAGGCGGCGGGCGCCGGCGGTGCTTTCCTGCCAGCCGGGGAGTTCTTCATAGATCGGGGTGATGCGCGCTTGCGCATCGATAGCGGCGGGCAGATAGTCATAGCGCGTGCCATCTAATTCATAGCCGACGCCGATTTTAAGGGTGTCGAACCCATCAAGCACGTCGAGTTTGGTGAGCGCGATGCCGTCCACGCCGCC
>JANQQO010000252.1 GCA_028289305.1 Rickettsiales bacterium
TCATCGAGGCGCAAAATCCGGAAGAAGAAGCCGGCATCATCAGCCTCATGCTGCGAGAACAACTTGAGCACCCAGAAAAAACAGCTGCACTTGTCACCACTAATCGTGAACTCGCCCGTCGCGTAGCCGCGCATATGCATCGCTGGGGCATCGCTATTGACGATTCCGCCGGCACCCCCATCGCCCACACACCGCCGCTTGTCTTCCTGCAGCTCGTTGCTGGGATGGTGGCCTCTGCCTTTTCTCCTATCCCCCTTCTTGCTGCCTTAAAACATCCTTTTGCTACTGGAGGTATGCCCTCTGCCACCTTCCGCCACCTTGTGCGCACACTAGAAATCGCCTTGTTCCGAAAAAAACATGCCGGTGGCGATCTTAATGCCCTCATCACCGCCCTTGATGGTAACCCCGTGCTTACCAATTGGCTCAAAGGGGTAGGGGAGTGCCTTGCTCCTTTCACCACTCTCATGCAACAAGAGCGCGTCAGCTTTCATACCCTCCTCACCACCCATATCACCGTACTTGAATCCTTATCCCAAGATGAAAACAGCGCCTCTCAATTATGGTCCGGCGACCAGGGCATCCAAGCCGCTGATTTCTTAAAAACCCTCTGCACCGCTTCAAAAAGCTTCGGGGATATCGACCCACTCTTTTATCCTGGCATGCTCGAAGCACTCATGATCGGCCAGGTATACCGCCCACGCTTCGGCACCTATCCACGCCTCGCCATTCTAAGCCCCATCGAAGCGCGCCTCCGTCATGATGATCTCTGCATCCTTGCCGGCCTCAATGAGGGCTCCTGGCCCGCGCAGCACACCTCCCCGTGGATGAATCATGCCATGCGAGAGGCGTGCAACCTCACCCCCGCAGACGCGCGCGAGGGTATGGCTGCTTTCGACTTCGTGAACCTCTGCCACGCAGAAAAAACCGTTCTTACCCGCGCTAAAAAAGCCGATAACACCCCACAAAACCCTTCCCCATGGCTGTTAAAATTACAAAACGCCGCCTATGCCAGCGCGCCATACGCCATCATCACGCCTAAAAACTGGCAGCAATGGTATAGCCTCCTTCACCAGCCAGAATCCATCTCGCCCTGCACCCGCCCGGCACCTAATCCCCCTATAGAAGCCCGCCCTAAGGCTTTATCCGTCACGCAAATCGGCATGTTGATGCACGATCCTTATGCCATTTATGCCCGCCATATCCTAAAGCTCAAACCATTAACGCCGCTCAGCGACGATCTGGGTGCTGCAGAATTCGGCACCCTCATCCACCACATCTTCGATACGTTTTATAAAAGCACTCCGCCGGCGAATCAGCCGCAAGAGAACACAAACACCCTTATCAATCTCGCACAAAATGCCTTCGCCCAATCTCATATAGCGCAAGAGTTAACCGCCCTCTGGTGGCCACGTTTCACCGAAATTGCCAAAGGCTTTATCGCACTCGATACCGAAATCCGCACCCCCAACACCACCCTTTTTTCTGAAATCACAGGCCAGCACACCCTACCTATTAACGATCAAGAATTCACCATCAATGCCACTGCTGATCGCCTACAATACGACGCTACCACCCTACACATTGTCGATTATAAAACCGGCGCTCTTCCTTCCATTATCAATGTCACAAATGGCTTCATGCCGCAACTTCCGCTAGAGGCACTCATTGCAACACAAGGTGGTTTTGCCACCACTGCACCTATTCCTGAAACGATTACGCTGCACTATTGGCAGCTCACGCCACGCGAATATACAACCCGCACCATCCCCTGGCAGCAGGAAAAAACACAGCATTCTTTAGAGGCACTCATCCACTGGTTGCTTGCGCCAGAAACGGCGTTTGCCTCCTGCCCGCGCGCTGATAAAATTAACGCTTACAACGATTACATGCATCTCGCCCGCGTCAAAGAATGGTGCGGCGCACAATAGATAAAAACGAAACCAAATGGTATACACGATACCGCTTGCAATTATACGGTGCTAGTGCTACACAAAAAACTGGGCTTATACAAATCATGTGAATTAAGAGGAGGTTCTCATGGCATCACCAGCAAAGAAAACCACAACTTCTGGTAGCAATAAGGCAAAATCCGCATCAGCAAGTGCGGCGCCTAAAAAATCCTCTAAGGCAAAAATTAGCAGCGTAAAAACCAAGCCAAAAGCTGCAAAAAAATCGCCTGCAAAAAAGAAAAAAGCGGCGGCACCTAAAGCAAAAAAACCTTCTGCAAAAAAGGCTGCTAAGAAAGCTGCACCTAAAAAAAGCAGCGCTAAAAAAGCATCACCCAAAAAGTCTGCAGCAAAGAAAACAGCGTCCAAAAAACCCGCAGCGAAAAAAGCCTCACCTAAAAAATCCTCGGCTAAAAAACCTGCTGCGAAGAAAAAAGCAAAATCCGCTTCTTCACCACGCATTACAAAAATTAGCGTGATTAAGGCGATCTCCTCCGCGCAAGAAAGACCCGTAACCACACTCGTGGCAGAAAGCACGCGCGCGGTAGAACAAGCCCTCTCAAATGGTGTTGCTGGCGCGCAGGAAGCTGCACAAAGTGCGTTAGAAGCGAGCAAACAAAGCGCGGATAAGCTTGCAGAAAATGCCGACCTTACGCTTGAAAATATGAATGTGCTTCTAGACTTAAGCAAAAACAATCTCGAGGCCTTATTCAAAAGCGGCGATGTTCTCTCCAAAGCGGCAAAATCGATGAACGATCAGCTCAGCGATTTATATAACAAGCTTTATCGTGAGCAAGCTCGTGCTGCAGAAAAAATGCTCAGCTGCGAAGAGCCAGAAGAAGCGTTTGATATCCAAAATAAATGCATGATGAGCAGCCTAGATAGAACTACCAAACAATGTATGCAGCTACAGCACACAGTGGCAGATTGCTTGCAGAGTTGCGTAAAGCCTATTGAGCAAGAGCTAGATAAGACCATTAAAAAAATCTCTAAAATATATCAATAACTCATCTCTAAGAGGGGGGTGCTTATGAGTGATACGTCTCCAATTATCTGTGCGATCGATACGCCAGATCTATCCCGTGCAACCGAGTTGGCAACAGCCCTTGCTCCACATTTGGCCGCGGTCAAACTCGGCCTTGAGTTTTTTACAGCTAACGGCCCAGAAGGGGTTAAAAAAATTGCCGATCAGGGTGCACCAATCTTTCTTGATTTAAAGTTACACGATATTCCCAACACTGTTTCGAAAGCCATCACTGCAGCAGCAGGGCAGGGGGTTTCTATGTTGACCGTCCATACATTAGGTGGGCGCTCCATGCTAGAAGCCGCGCGCGATACAGCAAAGAAACTAGCTGATGCAGGCAAAACACCGCCTATGATTTTGGGCGTTACGCTGCTCACCAGCCTTGGTGAAGATGATTTGCATGAAATTGGCGTGCTCGAAGAAACCGAGCCCCAAGTGCTCCGCCTCGCCGCACTCGCGCATGAAACAAGCTTATGCGGCGTTGTCTGTGCCGCACATGAAATCGCTGCCGTGCGCAGTATCGTGAAAGACGATTGCAAAATTATTGTTCCGGGCATTCGCCCAGAGGGCGCAAGCTCCGATGATCAAACGCGGGTTGCTACACCAAAAGAAGCGATAGAGCAGGGCGCAGATTACCTCGTGATTGGTCGCCCAATCACGGAGCATGCTGACCCACTCGCTGCGGTAAAAGAAATTCAGGAATCTATCGCGGCTTAGTATACTGTCATCCTGAACTTGCCTGCCCGCCGTAGCTTTAGCGAAGGCTGGGTTTCAGGATCCACATATCAACGTATACAGCTGTTGAAGGTGAGCGGTGGATGCTGAAATAAATTCAGCATGACAAAACAAAAAGCACCGTCACATATTTTTTTGGCTGGTAAAACCTAGGCAATCTAACTAACAAAGCTACTTCATCCACCGGCTGCCCGGCTTCTCTACAGGAATCGTTGCCAACTCTTTTGGCAAATTCTCCTCCGTATAGGTCTGCACATCCAGCTGCGTCAGGGCTATTAACGGCACAGGTAACGCTGCCTCTCCGCCACTGCGATCAATCAAGCACGCTTCTGCTACCACATTAGCACCATAAGACTCCGCGCAGGCGATCGCTTCTTTCGACGATTTACCCGTCGTCACCACATCCTCCACAATCAGCACAGAAGCGCCCTTCTTTAGAGCAAATCCCCGCCGCAAGGTAAAATCACCCTCCACCCGTTCACAAAAAATCGCAGGCAGGCTAAGCTGCCGCCCCATTTCATACCCTACCACCACACCACCCATCGCAGGCGATACCACCACATCAATATTTTCAGAAACTGCCTCCTTCACCTTCGCTGCCAGCGCAGCACATAAACGCTCCGCCCGCGTTGCATCCATCAGCGCCCGTGCACATTGTATATACGTATCGCTATGCAAGCCTGATGAAAGCACGAAGTGCCCCTGCACAATCGCCTCCGCATCCTTTAATTCCTGTAATACTGACTCTTTATCCATCGCCTATAGCTATGTTGATTATATGTTTGTAGCAACTAAAAACGCCTACCTGCACATAAAAAAAGCGGCAACATTATATGCTGCCGCTTTCACGATTCCAAACCAAACAAAAGGGGATTATGCTGCTTTAATCACATCCACCAGATGCGATGTTGCTTTCTCATGATCCATATCTTTCACTGCAGCAAACTCACCTGCCAAGCGGTTCAACGCATTCTCATAAATCATGCGCTCGCTATACGAACGATCAGGATCATCCACATTCTTGTGCAAATCCCGCACCACTTCGGCCAGTGAAATAATACTGCCAGAGTTAATTTTAGATTCATATTCTTTTGCCCGCCGGCTCCACATGCCGCGGCTAGTTTTTGCTTTTCCTTTCAGGGTGCTACGTGCGCGCAGCAATTCTTCGTCTGAGCTCAATTTCCGCAAGCCAGAATTTGCTGCACGCTGTACAGGAATACGCATGGTCATTTTTTCTTTTTCAAAAAAGATCACATATACCATCAGATCTAAGCCGCCAATTTCTTGCGTTTCAACAGCGACAATTCTGCCAACACCATGCGTTGCATAAACAACTTTATCGTGCACATCAAAAGACATTTCAGACATAGAAAAACTCTCTCTTAGTTAAAGACAAAGGGTTAGCGTTGCTTAAAGCAACAATAGATAAACCTGTATAATTCCAGAAAAACCTGTCCTAAGGTTGAGTACACCCTACCACATTTTTCTCCTAAAATAAACACAAAATTTGAGTAAAATGCACATTTTTTATGCATTTTATGCATTTTTGCCGCTTTTAATCGCCTTCTCCGGGCTCAGGGCTAAAAAATTGCTCAAACTTATTCGGTGTATCTTTATATTTTTCCGCTTCCGGCAGAGCACCCTTATTCATCGTAATATTGGGCCATTTATCGGCATATTCACGATTCACTTCCAACCACTTCACATTATCTTCATTTTCTGCCTCAATCGCCTCTATAGGACATTCTGGCTCGCACACGCCGCAATCAATACACTCATCCGGGTTAATCGCGAGCATATTCTCACCCTCATAGAAGCAGTCCACAGGACACACTTCCACGCAATCCTGATACTTACAATTGATGCATTTTTCGGTAACTACATACGCCATAAAATTTTTCCCCACCAAAAAGCGGACGCACTTTATGCCTAAAATAACGACAAAAGTAAAGCACAGAATACCGTTTTTATCGCTATATGCATAGAAGTCATTGCTGCTTTTTTGTGCAGCTGGTATAAAACCATGCAGATAAACAATAGAGAGTAGTATGACCACTGCACCCACATCACCACCTGCCCGCCGCGGCTTAATGTTCGTTCTTTCTTCACCCTCCGGTGCAGGCAAAACCACACTCTCCCGCCTTCTGCTTGAGCAGGATGATAATCTCACCATGTCCGTCTCCGCCACCACGCGTGAAAAGCGTAGTAATGAAGTAGAGGGTAGGGACTATTACTTCATTGACGAAAAAGCTTTCAGTAAAATGATTGAAAATAATGAACTCCTCGAATGCGCCGTCGTCTTTAACCATCATTATGGCACACCAGAAAAAAAGGTTATGGAGTCTATCGAAACCGGCAAGGATGTCTTGTTTGATATCGATTGGCAAGGCACCGAATCTCTTCTTAAGCGCTGCCGTCAGGATGTCGTCTCCGTCTTCATCCTCCCTCCTTCTATAGAAGAGCTGGAGCGCCGCCTTAAAAACCGCGCGCAAGATAGCGCTGAGGTGGTTGCCTCACGTATGGCCAAAGCCAATGATGAAATCAGCCATTGGTGTTTATATGACTACGTGCTCATCAACGACTCCCTCGAGCAAACACTAGAAGACATCCACGCCATTCTCAAAGCCGAGCGAGTAAAGCGCGAGCGTCAACACGGCCTCACAGATTTCGTCAAACAACTTATGGACTAGAAGAGTGTGTCCGCCACCTCACTTCCATTGCTAGGCCTTTTCATCGGTGCACTGCTCACCCTGCCTATCTCCGTCTTCTCTGGCCTTGCTGTCACCCCGCTATATATCACCACCACCATCCCCTCACTCGTCCTCCTCGTCGATAAAAGCGCTTATAAAAATATCACCTTCAGCCTCATACAAAAAATTCTTCTCACCTCGCTTGTATTAGCGGCCCTCACCCTCTTCACCTCCATCAATCTCACTACCACATTCCACAGCTGGCTACGCCTTGCTGGCCTTCTTGCCCTGCTTATCATAGCGCTGCGCTGCCTTACCCCCACTGCAGAACAGCAACAAAAAGCCACCCGCCTTTTTCTTTTAAGCTTCCTCTTTGCCCTCCTATGCATCATTGAAGAACGTCTCACCGAAGGGCTCTTAAGCGCCGAACTCCGCAACCTCCTCGGCAACGCGCCTTTTGATCTAAGCCACCTCAATCGCGCCGCCTGCATGCTCGCGCTCAGTTTCTGGCTCCTCTGCTACACCCGCATCATCGCGCCAATCCCTCTTATCCTCCTCGGCCTCATCACCGGCGCCACACTCCTCTCATTAGATAGCCTTGCTGCCGTCATCGGCTTCTTCACCGCTGCTATCTGCTATGCCGGCATCTACCTCCACAAATATTTCCTCTATCTTTGGAGCGGCGGCGTCATCCTTGGCGTGGCCATCATCCCTCTGCTTCTTACCCTCACTACTGCTGAGCACCTCACTAATACCTATCCCACGCTTCCAGAATCTGCTAAGCACCGCCTACAAATCTGGGAGTTTACCTTAGAGAAAATCCAAGAAGGCCCATTGCTCGGCTGGGGTCTCGGCAGTGCTCGCCATATCCCCGGCGGCACCACGCCTGTCTACCCGGAAAATCCAGCTGATGATCGCGTCTTCCTGCCGCTCCATCCCCATAATCACACGCTGCATCTCTGGCTCGAGCTTGGCCTCTTAGGGCCCATCCTGCAAATCACACTCCTGCTTGCTGCTGCAAAACACCTGCACGCTTCCGCACGTCCCACACGTCAGAAAGCCGCTATGCTTGCCAGCATCTCTGCTTATTTTACGATTGGTATGGTTGCCTTTGGTGTCTGGCAAAACTGGTGGATCGCCGCCGGCTTTTTCACCTGGCTACTGTATCACGCACTCGCCTCATCCAGCGCCGCTACGCCGCGCGCCAGCGCACAAAATTGAGCAATATCTAATTCCTCTGGCCGCAGGGTAGGGGAGATGCCTGCCTCCTCCAGCAATGCCTCCGGCGCGTTCGTCAGCTGCTTTAAACTCACGCGCAACATCTTCCGCCGCTGCCCAAATGCGGCGGCGCATACTTTTTCTAAAACCTTTTTATCTGCCTCCGCCAGCGGCTCCCCCCGCGGTGTTAAACGTATCACGCTAGAATGCACCTTTGGTGCCGGCGTAAACACCTCTGGCGGTAAATCGAACAAGGGCTGGACCGTGCACAGCCACTGGCTCATCACCGCAAGCCGCCCATAATCCTTCCCACCCTTCTGTGCTGCAATGCGCTCTGCTACCTCCTTTTGAAACATTAGCGTCATGCCAGAAAAATGCTCCAGCCGATCCAGCCATTTCACCAATAACGCCGTCCCGATGTTATACGGTAGATTGGCGACAATCACCGCCTGCTCACCCGCCTCTAAAAACTCGCTCTCGTCAACCTTCAGCGCGTCTGCAGCATGAATCTCCAGCCGCCTATCCACCGCTCGTAACTCCTCTAGCGCCGTAATACACCGCTGATCCCGCTCAATTGCTACCACCCGTCGTGCTTCACTCTTGAGCAGCGCCCGCGTTAATCCACCCGGCCCAGGCCCCACCTCAATCACGGTCTTTCCGGCAAGATCACCCGCCGCCCGCGCAATTTTTTCTGTAATATTGAGATCGAGTAAGAAATGCTGCCCCAGTTTTTTATCCGCCCGCAAATCATGTGCGCGAATCACCTCGCGTAACGGTGGCAGGGCATCG
>JANQQO010000260.1 GCA_028289305.1 Rickettsiales bacterium
GCAATATGCGCGCCATCGACATCCGCATCGGTCATGATCACCACGCGTTCATAGCGCAGCTTCTCCTCTTCATACGCGCTTCCCACACCGCAACCGAGCGCCTTAATCATATCACCAATTTCCTGATTGGCGCTGATCTTATCCACTGTTGCGCTCGCCACGTTCAAAATTTTCCCGCGTAAGGGCAGCACCGCCTGCGTCTCGCGATCACGCGCTTGCTTCGCTGAACCACCTGCCGAATCACCCTCCACCAGGAACACCTCGGTACCCTCGCCTGATTCGCGCGTACAATCTGCCAATTTCCCTGGCAGACGCAGTTTTTCCACAATCGATTTGCGGCTTACTTCTTTCTGCTTCTTGCGCCGCACGCGCTCTTCCGCCTTGCTAACCAGAAACTCCAGCAGGCGATTGGAATCCGCTGGATGCTCGCCCAGCCAATGATCAAAATGATCGCGCACCGCATTTTCCACCAGCTTGGTGGCCCGGGTGCTCACCAATTTCTCCTTGGTCTGTCCCTGGAACTGCGGGTCTTTATAAAACACCGAAAGCATCACACAAGCATTGCCCAGCACATCCTCGCCCGTTATCTGGGTTGCTTTTTTATTATTCACCCGCTCACCATATTCGCGCATGCCTTTCAGAAGCGCACCACGCAGCCCGGCCTCATGCGTACCACCGAGCGGCGTCGCTACAGTATTACAATAGGAATGCATGAACCCATCCTGGCGTAGCGGCCAATGCAGCGCCCATTCCACCCGACCTCTTCCTCCTGCCAGCTCCATCTCGCCGACAAATGGTTCCTGTGTCACCGTCTCCTGTTTTTCCAGCGAGGCGGCTAAAAAATCCACCAAGCCGTTTTCAAAATGCAGAGTTTCCTTCGCCGGCACATCCTCCTTAGCCTCTAGCCGCTCCGGCGCGCATGACCAGCGAATCTCCACGCCCTTAAACAAATACGCCTTCGATTTCGCAAGCCTATATAGCCGCGCCGGCTTAAACGCCGCCTTCTCGCCAAAAATCTCAGGATCTGGGTGAAACGACACCATCGTCCCGCGGCGATTGCTGGTCGTACCTTTTTTCGTCAGCTTGCTGGTCGGTGTGCCACGTGCATAGCTTTGCTTCCACACGGTCTTATCGCGTGCAACCTCCACCTCCATACGGTCCGCCAGCGCATTCACCACCGAAATCCCCACACCATGCAACCCGCCCGACGTATGATACGCCTTGCCACCAAACTTCCCGCCTGAGTGCAGTGTGGTTAAAATCACCTCTAGCGCCGATTTCTTAGGAAAGCGCGGATGCGGATCTACTGGAATCCCGCGGCCATTATCGCGCACCGTCACCGTGCCATCCGCGGCAAGCGCCAGCTCAATACGGCTAGCATGCCCGGCCACCGCCTCATCCATCGCATTATCAAACGCCTCAGCCACCAGATGGTGCATCGCCGCTTCATCCGTGCCGCCAATATACATACCCGGGCGGCGGCGCACCGGCTCTAGGCCCTCTAATACTTCGATATCTTTCGCGGTGTAGTCTTGTGCGGCGCTGTCTTCCTGCGCCTGATCAAATAAATCCTTAGCCATGCCCTATGCATAACGACAAAACCCGCTCCTGCCAAGTGGTTTCCGCGATGTCGGGTGACAATTTATTGACTGTTGCTATCGCTGCCCTATGATGCTTGCCACTTTGCCTCTGTGGCGGAATTGGTAGACGCGACAGACTCAAAATCTGTTGTCTTTCGAGACGTGCCCGTTCGAGTCGGGCCAGAGGCACCACCCGCTTTCGCTGATTTTTGGTAAACACCAAAAATCTAGCTACAGCGCGGCGAGCAAAGCAAGCCGCAAAGTAGCGTGTGAAACGGAGTGCCGCGCCGCAGTTGCTTTAGCAACGTAGGCGGGCTTAATAAGGCCGAAGCCGTGCCCTGCGTAGCTTTTAAGCGAAGCATGGGCTGCATAATCGCCGTAGTTGCTTTAGCGTAACCCCTCACCGACCCCTGCTGCTCTTTCGTGCCTCCCGCGCATTTTCTATAACCTGCTCTAGCAACTCCCGTGTATCTTGATCCACATTCAATGCATCACAAAGTTTATCTAGTTTATCTGAATTAGGTACACCTTGATCTGTTTCATAGCGTGAAATATCCTCCTGAAGAACGTCAGATTCTTCCGCCAACTTTTTTTGGGTCCAACACCTGCCCGTACGCAACCTATATAACGCCGCACCGAATATGCTTCGTCCACCAAGCATTACCTTTAAAACCTCTCGTTGCGCCTCTTTATCATCAATATTCTGCCAATTAGCCATCCTAGCCACATCCAACATTAGTACATGCATATCTTGACTAACGCCAAGCGCATTACAAATCTTGTCTATCATAGAAACTTCTGGAACTTTTATGCCTCTCTGATACTTCGCAATAGTCTGTTGAGTAACACCCACTCTTTCGGCAAGCTTTTCTTGAGTCCACCCCTTTTCCATGCGTAGTTTATATAACGCCACACCAAATATACTTCCTCCACCAACAATGGATATAAGCCCCTCTCGAAATGTTTCGGGATTATCTAGCTTCGCTATAACTTCATCTGGCACGCCATCAAAGTGCGTTTTTTGAGCGCCTTCAGCTACCCGCCAAACCTTCATTGCGGCTTTATTCAACGGACCATCAGAGCGCACCTCCCGCGCATTTTCTGCAACCTGCTCTAACAACTCCCGCGCCTCATCACCAACATCCAACGCATCACAGAGTTTTTGTACAGTTGCATCTGTAGGTACGATGACACCCCTTTCATATTTACCTATTTGCTGCTGAAAAAGCTGCGCCTCTTCTGCTAACCCTCTTTGAGTGAATCCTTTTTTCTTGCGCAGATTACACAACAACGCACCAAATATAGTTCCACCACCAATGATAGATCTAAGCCCCTGTCGAAATGTTTCAGGATCCTCCAACTTCGCTCGAGCCCCCTTTCCAGCCGCATCCAACAGAAGCATGCGTGTATCTTTGTCCACATCCAACGCATCACAGAGTTTTTGTACAGTTGCATCTGTAGGTACGATGACACCCCTTTCATATTCACCTATTCGCTGCCAAAAAAGCTGCGCCTCTTCTGCTAACCCTCTTTGAGAAAGGAAATTAGCGCGCCGTAGCATGCGCAAGATTTGTGCAAATTCCAACCCATCAATACTCGCTAGATCTTCTATAAACTGTTGCTTTGCCTCATCTGAAATATCTATAGTTTCTTTTTCGCTATCCCTAAGGCCACGCCCATATATGTTTTTAAATGTATGCCAGGTACAATATTCTGGTGGCACTAATAGTGAAAGAATGCCTGCAAGGTTCTTTCCCATACGCGTATTGGTGTCGGTAAAAAGGCGCTCAAGCGCTTTTGCTGGCACTACACCCTGCAGACCATTTTCTTCAATGAACACGGCATATCCACCCTCTTCACTGGAAGGAAGCCAATCTACTAACAACTGTTGGATGTTATTATATCTAACTATGTAATTAGCTGACCCAGCCACCTGCATCCCATCTGGGCGACCATCATCATCATAACTCAGGAAAGAACCTGGATCTGTTATCATCGTAACCATGCCCCATATCCTAACACATTTCGGCAAAAAACCCTAGTTCTTAGTGTGTTACGAACATATGCACATCATTGATAGAGACTTCCCCAAACGAATGTGCTATGCACTCTCCCCATGCATGATCTCACCACCATTCTCCAGGCCATTCTCCTCGGTATCGTTGAGGGGCTTACGGAGTTCATCCCAGTCTCGTCCACTGGGCATTTGATCTTACTCATTGATATTCTAGGCTTTCAAGGTCCGCCGGGTAAGGTGTTTGAAATTGTGATTCAGCTCGGTGCGATTTTGGCCGTGTGTTATGCGTATCGGGAAAAGCTGCTGCATGTTGCCTTCACCCTGCCACACAACCAAAATTCGCAGCGCTTTGTTGGTCTGTTGCTGCTCGCCTTCTTGCCCGCGGCGATCATCGGTGCACTTGCGCATGACATCATCAAAAATGTGCTGTTTAACCCCACCGTGGTGTCGGTAAGCCTGGTGGTAGGCGGCATCCTCATCATCCTCATCGAGCGCCGGCCCATCAAACCAAAACACACCACCATCGAGCGTTTCTCCCCACGCCTCGCCCTCACCATTGGCCTATGCCAAACCTTGGCGATGATCCCGGGTGTGTCCCGCTCTGGCGCCACCATCATGGGCGCGCTGCTACTCGGCGTAGAGCGTAAAGCCGCCACCGAATTCTCGTTCTTCCTTGCCATCCCCACCATGTTCGGCGCCACGGTGTATGACATATACGCCAATTACCACCATCTTTCGATTGATAGCGTCGCCATCATCGCTGTCGGGTTCATAAGCGCTTTCATCGCCGGCCTGCTCGTGGTGCAAAACGTGCTACGCTTCATCGCCACCCACGGCTTCACCCCCTTCGGCTGGTACCGCATCGCCATCGGCAGCTTAATGTTGCTTTTACTTTCCTATTAACCGCAGGCGTAACTCGGCGATTTTGAAGAGCTTCAGCGCCCGTGCCATGCCGAAATAACTCACCGCTCCCAGCGCCACCAATATAAGCAAGAACGGAATGCTATATTCCTGGCCAGCGCTAATCCAGAAATGATCCGCCACCCACAGCGCCGCCCCCATCAGCGCTGAAGCAAACAACATCTTGCCCAACCGCTTCTTCAGCCGTGGATCCGGCAGAAACCGCCCGCGATCTGCCAGAATCGTACTCAGCAAGACCGCATTCACCCAGGCGGAAATTGTCGTTGCAAACGCCAGACCAATATGCGGGTAAAAACCCACCCGGCGCAGGAGATAGACAAATGTGAGGTTCAGCACCACATTCACTAACAGACATAACACCGCAATCTTCACCGGCGTTTTAGTATCTTCATCGGCAAAAAATCCCGGCGTAAATACCTTAAT
>JANQQO010000024.1 GCA_028289305.1 Rickettsiales bacterium
TTTGTCGGTATTAGGTAGGGTATTTTTAGGCTTCCTGGCGGCGGTAGGCAGGCTTAGCCTGTTTACCGGTAAGTCGCTGTGGGCTGGGCTGCATCCACCGATTTATCTGCGTAGCATTGGCCGGCAGATGATTGAGATGGGATATTATTCCCTGCCAGTGGTGGGGCTGACCGCAATTTTTACCGGTGCGGTGCTCGCGCTACAGAGTTATACAGGGTTTTCCCGGTTTAATGCGGAGAGCTCGATTGCTTCAGTGGTAGTGATCTCGATTACGCGGGAGCTTGGGCCGGTATTGGCTGGGCTGATGGTTGCAGGCCGTGTGGGGGCGGCGATGGCAGCAGAAATTGGCACGATGCGGGTGACGGAGCAGATTGACGCGCTGGTGACGCTTTCTACGAACCCGTATAAATATCTGGTGATCCCGCGGATTATTGCGGGAATGCTGGTGTTGCCGCTATTGGTATTGGTGGCCGATGTGATTGGTGTGTTTGGTGGGTATTTGGTGGGGATTCATAAGCTTGGGTTTTCCGCCGGGTCGTATCTTGCTAATACATTTGAATTTTTAGAGACTAAAGATGTGATCTCTGGTTTGGTGAAAGCCTCAGTATTTGGGTTCATCATTGCGTTGATGGGCTGTTATCACGGATTTAGCTCGCAGCGTGGTGCGCAAGGTGTGGGCCATGCTACCACAAACGCAGTGGTAAGTGCTTCGATTCTCATTCTGATTACGAACTATATTGTTACTGTACTATTTTTTGCAAAATAAATGCCGCATCGAAACAAAGCAAAAATTCAGATTAAAGATCTCCACAAAGCGTTTGGCCATAAGCGGGTGCTGAATGGCATTGATCTGCGCGTGAATGCGGGAGAATCGCTGGTGGTGCTGGGCGGTTCGGGTAGCGGAAAATCGGTGCTGATTAAAAATATTATTGGGATTATGTGCCCGGATAAAGGGAGCATATTGATTGATGGTGAGGAGATGGTGGGCTTGAGCGAGCGTGAGCGCAACAAGCGTATGCATAAATTTGGCTTTCTTTTTCAGGGTGGTGCGCTGTTTGATAGCCTGCCGATTTGGGCCAATGTGGCGTTTGGGTTGATTCAGGGCCAGGGCGTGGATCGAGATATGGCGCTGGGCATTGCGATTGAAAAATTAAAATCAGTCGGCTTAGAAGAAGAGGTAGCGTATCTTTACCCGGCCGAGCTTTCTGGCGGGATGCAAAAGCGTGTGGCGCTGGCACGGGCGATTACGTCTAATCCGGAGGTGATCTTTTTTGATGAGCCAACGACGGGGTTAGACCCGATTATGGCGGATCTGATTAATAATCTGATTGTGGAGTGCACCAAGAAGCTGGGTGCGACGACGATTACCATCACGCATGATATGGCTTCAGCTAAGAAGATTGCGGATAAAGTAGCCATGATCTATCAGGGGAAAATTATCTGGTGCGGTACGAAGGATGAGATGGAGGATAGCGGTAACCCATATGTGGACCAGTTTATCCACGGACGTTCTGAAGGGCCGATAGAGATACAATTGCAGGATCACTAATCGTGGCAAAAGCGCAGGCGATGTATACCTGCACCGCGTGCGGCGCGGTGCACAGCAAATGGTCAGGGCAATGCGCTGACTGTGGTGCGTGGAATACGATCACTGAGGAGCTTCCTTCCAGCCGTTTCACTAAAACAGGATCTAAGAAATCAGGGCATGTGATTCCGTTTGCTTCGCTTGGAGATGCGGTGGAAGTGACGCCACGGCAGGCGACAGGTATTGAGGAGTTAGACCGGGTGCTTGGCGGTGGGTTGGTGGCCGGTTCAGCTATTCTTATTGGTGGTGATCCGGGGATTGGAAAATCGACCTTATTGTTGCAGGCAGTGGTGGCATTAGCGCAAAGCGGTGCGACATGTTTTTATATCACCGGTGAGGAATCGGTTGACCAGGTGCGGTTGCGCGCGAAGCGCTTGGGGCTTGATGCGGCGGGCGTACAGATTGCTGCTGCGACATCAGTGAGCGATCTTCTCGCTACTTTCGCGAAGGAGAAAAAGCCGGATGTGATCGTGATTGATTCGATCCAGACGATGTTTATCGATACGGTGGAGTCAGCGCCGGGTACAGTGACCCAGGTGCGCGGTGCCAGCCATGAATTAATCACCATGGCCAAAGAAACGGGCGCAGCGCTGTTCTTGGTGGGGCATGTGACCAAAGAGGGGCAGATTGCCGGACCGAAAGTGCTGGAGCATATGGTGGATACGGTGCTTTATTTTGAAGGCGAGCGCGGGCAGGCGTTTCGCATTTTACGTGCGGTGAAGAATCGCTATGGCCCGGCCAATGAGATTGGCGTGTTTGAGATGCAGGATAAGGGACTGGTGGAGGTAGAAAATCCTTCGGCGCTCTTTGTTTCTGGCAAGGCGGGTGAGGTAAGTGGCTCGGTGATTTATGCCGGGATGGAGGGCACGCGGCCGGTATTAGTGGAGATTCAGGCGCTTGTGTCACCAACGCATATGGCCACACCACGGCGTGCGGTTGTGGGCTGGGATATCAATCGTTTGGCGATGCTATTAGCGGTGCTCACCACGCGTTGTGGCAAGAAACTGGGGGATAAAGAAGTGTATCTCAACGTGGTAGGTGGCATGCGCATTCAGGAGCCAGCGGCGGATCTGGCGGTGGCAGCAGCGATTGTCTCATCGCTTGCTAACATCCCGTTTCCGCAGAAGATGGTGGTGCTTGGGGAGATTGGCCTTTCTGGAGAGGTGCGGCCGGTATCGCATATTGCAACGCGGCTTAAGGAGGCACAGAAGCTTGGATTTACTCAGGCGCTGGTGCCCGCCGGTGTTCAGGAAAGCAGGAAAGGCTTTATCTTACAGGAAATAAAGTATATAAACCAGATCGACCAGATTTTGGCAAACAGCGCCTGATTAATTGATGTTTAGCGAATTTGACGTTTTTATCCTCATCGTTCTTATGATCTCCACGGTGATTGGGTTCGTGCGCGGGTTTATTCGTGAGATGCTCTCGATTGCCGGGTGGATTGGCGCTGGGCTCATTACCTATTACTCTTTCCCTAAATTAGTGGCGACGATTAGTGAGCTATTTATTAGCTCTATGGTGGTGAATATTGTCTCGATCATCATTGTGTTTTTGGTAGTGTTGGGGCTGATCTCGGTGTTGAACGCGATGATGCTGGATAATCTGCGTGGCTTTCGTTTGGGCATGGCGGATCGTTCGCTAGGCACGCTGTTTGGTATGTTGCGCGGGGTGGTGATTGTATCAGCGATCCATTTTATGGTGGCGATTGCGTTGGAGGAAGAGGGGAAAGATCCTGAATGGTTGAAGCAAGGAGAGACGTATGGTCTCACGAGTTTTGGTGGGGAAATGGTGCGTAATTATGCGATGCCGTATTTAGAGGAGTTGCGTGAGAAAGGCGCTAAGAAAGTGGAGGAAGAGCTGGATAGCTTTGAAGATGACTATTTTGATGAAGACATACCGGTGGAAGAAGTGCCGATTATCGAAATAGAGCCGATTGATTGATGTCTCAGGAACCTAACGTGCAGCATGTTGAGGATGATCACCCACGTGAGAAATGTGGGGTGTTTGGGATTTTGCCGCATAGCGATGCTGCAGCGCACTGCGCGCTGGGGCTGCATGCATTACAGCATCGTGGGCAGGAAGCAGCGGGCATCGTTACTTGCGATGGCGCCCATTTCCACCAGCATATGGCGCTGGGTAAAGTGGGGGATAATTTCAATTCCGAAGAGGTGATTCGTAGCCTGCCGGGTGAGGGGGCGATTGGGCATAATCGTTATTCCACTAGCGGCCAAAAGACGCGGTTGGGGAATGTGCAGCCGCTGTTTGCCGAGATGGATTTTGGTGGAATCGCTCTGGCGCATAACGGAAATTTGACTAATGCACGTACGTTGCGGCAGCAGCTGGTGAAGCATGGCGCGATTTTCCGCACTACGATGGATACGGAAGTGTTGATTCACCTGATCGCGCGTAGCGAGCGGGAAACGGTGGTCGATTGCTTGATTGATGCGCTGAACCAGGTAGAAGGGGCGTATTCCTTGGTGGCGCTGACGCGGGATATGTTGATTGGCGTGCGCGATCCTTTTGGGGTGCGGCCACTGGTGCTTGGGAAGCTTGGCGCGTCGCATGTGCTGGCTTCGGAGACTTGTGCACTGGATATTATCGGCGCGGAGTATATACGTGATGTGGAAGCAGGCGAGATGGTGCTCATAGAAGGCGAGCGGCTTACTAGCATGCGGCCGTTTGCCGAAAAGTCGAAGCGGTTCTGTATTTTCGAGTATGTGTATTTTTCCCGACCAGATAGTTATATCGAAGATAAACATGTATATGACATGCGCAAGGCGATGGGTGCGGTGTTGGCGCAGGAAAATACGGTGGAAGCCGATGTGGTGGTGCCGGTGCCGGATTCAGGTGTGCCCGCGGCGATTGGCTTTGCCGTGGAGGCGGGTTTGCCGTTTGAGCTTGGGATTATCCGCAACCACTATGTGGGGCGTACCTTTATTGAGCCGACGGAGCAGGTGCGGCATTTGGGGGTAAAGCTTAAGCATAACGCCAATGTGGCGACGCTGGAAGGCAAGCGGGTGATCTTGATTGATGATAGTATTGTACGGGGTACGACATCGCGCAAGATTGTGGAGATGGTGCGTGCGGCGGGTGCAAAGGAGGTGCACTTGCGTATTTCCAGTCCACCGACGATCGATTCCTGCTTTTATGGTGTGGATACGCCTGCGCGTGAAAAGCTGCTGGCATCGCAGATGACGATAGAGGAAATGACGGAATTTATTAGTGCGGATAGCTTGTCTTTTCTTTCAGTAGATGGGTTATATCGTGCAGTGGGTGAGCAGAAGCGCGAGAATGGTGCGCCGCAATATTGCGATGCGTGTTTCACGGGTGATTATCCTATTCCGATTACGGATAACGGCAACGATGCACTGCCGTTGTTGGATTCTATTTTGGTGGAGCGGTAGGAACGATGTCTGATACGCCACTTGCAGAAAAAACTATACTGATCACGGGTGCTTCGCGCGGTATTGGCGCAGCGGTGGCGCGGCGCTATGCGGCGCTGGGTGCACATGTTATCGCGGTGGCGCGCACGGTGGGTGGTTTGGAAGAGCTCGATGATGCGATTAAAGCAGACGGTGTAGGGGCGGCCACGCTGGTGCCGATGGATCTGCTACAGCTAGAAAAAATAGATGAATTAGCGGTACATATTGCTGAGCGCTTTGGACATTTGGATGTATTGGTAGGCAATGCGGCGATGCTTGGGGGATTGCGCCCACTCGCGCATGTGACGAATGATGGGTGGGATGAGGTGATGGCGCTGAACCTTACGGTGAATTGGCGCTTGCTGCGCGTGTGCGATCCCTTATTACGCCAGGCAGAGGCAGGCCAGGTGTTGTTGGTGACCTCTGGGGTGACGCGTGGAAGTTTTCCTTATTGGGGGCCATATGCGGTATCGAAAGCAGGTTTGGAGATGTTGGCAAAAACCTATGCAGCAGAAATGCAGAGCAGCGCTGTGCGGGTGAACCTGATTGATCCGGGTGTGGTGGCAACGCATATGCGTGCAGAGGCCATGCCGGGCGAAGACCCTGCTGCGCTGCCTTCACCAGAGGATGTGGCGGAGCTGTTTGTTGATGCGCTGCTCTCTCCGCGTGAGACGGGAGAGATGTTGGCGGCTTAATTGCCAAACAGGCTTTCAAATAGATTCTTACCCATCCCTTTTAGGTCTTTTTGTATTTGCTTCTCGATTTTGCCTTCTGGCAGATCTTCTCCCAATGCGCGGGCACGTACGCCCTCGGTGATCAGACCTTTGGGATCAGAGGAGAATTGGGGATCGTAAATGCTGCCTTTGACCACTACCGGTACTTGTAAGCTGATTGCGGTATGTTCTAGCGCAAGATCTAGCTTTGGCTTTAAGCGGTATTTGAGGATTTCACGCGGTAGGTTAATTTCCCCTTTGCCGGTGAGCGTGGTGAGCGGACCTTCCATCAATAAGTCATCATTATAGACGATGCCTTTATCAATGGTGAAGGTGCCGGTGAGATTGGCTACCTGTGTGTGTTCTGGCGCCGGCGCTTCCTCGCCTTCTACCGGCTTAGGTTGTGGCTGCGCATTTTGTACTAAGCGAAGAATATCAACACCTTTTATGTCGCCATCACGCAAGAGTACGGAGCCACTTCCTTGAAGGGTTTCGATCATTTCGCGTTCGCTTCTGCCCTGGGCGGTGGTGGAGAGTTCAAGGTTGCCGGTACCTTCAACGTTATCCATGTTATAAAAATCCCGCAGTAGATTTCCCATATTTACTCCAGAAAGGGTTACCTGCTTGGAGAGGGTGGGCATGGGTGTAGCGCTATCAATGGTGAGGCTGCCTTTGCCTGTGCCGCCGTATAATGCGGCATTATGCACGTTCACCACTGCTTTGCCGTTTTGCACATTAGTGCTGGCTTTGACATCGTTGATGACTGAGTCGTTCAGGCGAATACTTCCTACGGTAATATTCAGATCAGCATTGGCCTGTGTGAGGGCGCCGAAGCTATATGCGGTGGTATCCCAGCCTTTTGGCTGTTTCTTTGCTGCGGGCTTAAGGCCGTTTAGCGCGCTATCGTCTATAGTCGCGCTTTCCGGCACGGCAGGTGGTGTTTGCGTTAGAGTGAGCCACTCGGCATTTAGATCACCTTTCAGGTGGGGAGGGGTTTGTAAGAGATCAGCAGCAAGATTCCCACGGAAAGTAGCGTCGTCTAGCTGGAGTGTAAGGTTAGAGAGGGATGCACCGGTGTTATCGGCCTCGAGATTGCCCTGGAGCTTTGCTCTGGTAAAGGGAGAGGAGGGAAGTGGTTGCCCTAACCAGGTTGCAAAACGGGTGATGGAAGGGATATTCCCTTTAATATGACCCTTGGCTTGGAGCGTATCACGATTTTGGATGTTACCCGTATATTCCACCGTTGCAGAGTCGGAAGAGAGCGTGGCTTGTAGGTCCGTTTCTTGATTCTTGAAGAGAGTTTCTGGCGTGGTGAGCTGGATACGTAGGTTCAGCTTATTGCCATTAATCGAGGCATAGCCTTCTGCGCGTGCAGTATCGGTAGGATCGGGCAGTTGGAAGGTGATGTTGGCGTTGGTGATGGAGTGTGTTTTACGCTGATGCGTGATGTGCGCAGTGCCATTAACGATGCGTACATCGCCGACATAGAGTGGAATAAACGTTTTTGAGGCAGGTTTGACTGCCGGCACGGTGATGGGTGCATCGGCACTTTCTTCGCCTGTGATGACGGCTGCCTTCTGGCCGAAGGGTGGGTTAGCGGTATCCCAACGCAGTGTGGGGTTGATGAGGATAAAATTATCGACCTCTAATTTTTTGCTGAGCAGCGGCCATAGCTTAACGCCTAGCGAGAGTGCGGAGAGAGAAATAAAGGGCTCTTCATGTGGGGTTGTGGGGTCCGATAAGGTGACATCGGCAATTTTGATAGACGGGTTGGGCAGCAAGGAGAGCTGCATGGGTCCGTTAATTGCCAATTCTTTGCCGCTGTGTTTTTTCACCGATTGAACGATGAGGGGTTTATAGCTTTCTGCTGGAATGAAAAACGGGATCGCGATCAGTACAATCACGAACACAAACACCATTAAAAATGTGGTGAGTAAAAAACGAATCATGGTCTTTCCCCTCTCTTGTCTAAAACCGCTTCACGATCGTGAGTAGTTCCGCATGGTCTTTCACGTGTAATAGCGATTCTAAAATTTCCTTATCAATAGGATGATCTTGATGATGATGCAACCCTTCACCGTATAATATAGGTGTGCAATTCGCGTTTAAGGCGCAGGCGATATCGGTGGCGCTGTCTCCAATGAACCAGACATTCTGGCTGGGTGTAATGTCGCTTTCTTTAAGTGCCAGGTGGATGGGTGCGGGGTGGGGTTTATCTTGCTCTGCATCGGTAGCACCAATGACGCTATCAAATAAATGATCCCAGCCGAGATGGGTGACTTCACGCCGTAAATACTCGCCGGTTTTATTACTGACGATGCCAACGAAGATGGGCGTTTGCGAGAGTGCTTCCAGCACTTCATAGGCGCCGGGGAGGATATCCAGTTTGTTGAGGTGGTGGTTTAGGAAACTTTTGTAATATAATTCTTTGGCTGTTTCCCAGTCATCGCCAAAAATACGCGGGAAGGAATCACGCAGGGATTTGTGGATGCCTTCGCGCCCCTGTTTGATGTCATCAAAACTCCAGGGTTCACGGCCCATTTCGATGAAGGTTTCTTTTAAGGCTTCGTAAATAATATGCCAGGTATCGGCCAGGGTGTTATCCCAGTCGAACAATATGGCGTGTGGGGTAGGTACGTTATTGACGGAAGGGGAGGCCGGTTTGCTCGCGGACATAGTGGTCATACTGTTCTATCAATTGTTGTGTTGTTTTCCCTGGCGTGCCAGGGCCGATAATAATGTCATCCATCTTTACCACTGGCAATACACCGGCGGTAGAGCTGGTTAAAAACGCTTCCGGCGCCGCATGTGCTTCTTTTATGCTAAACGGACGCTCTTCTATGGTTATTCCTAATGCGGTAGCAAGCTCAAGCGCTACCTGCCGGGTGATGCCGCCGAGTATGGCCTCTGTGGCAGGATGGGTTATGAGCACGCCTTCTGCGGTGATGATATAGCAGTTTGAGGCGCTGCCTTCAATAACCATCTGACTCGCATCGATGAGCCAGGCTTCACGGGCATCGGCCAGAGCCGCCGCTTGTTTGGCCAGGGCATTGGGCAATAAAGCGATGGATTTTATATCGCGTCGTGCCCAGCGGAGGTCAGGCTGGGTGATGACTGTTACGCCTTTTTCATACACCGCTAGAGGAGGTGTTCTGGGCGCGCTGACGGTGATGGTGAGGCTGGGTGTGAGAGTGTTTTCGGGGAAGTGGTGGTTACGCGCCATCACGCCGCGTGTTATTTGCATATAGAGCAAGGCGTGTTCACGCCTATTCTGGCGCAGCAACTCACGCGTGATGTGCTTGAGTGCGCTGATAGAGCAGGGCAGCGGGATGGCAAGCTCAGATAGCGAGCGCTCGAGGCGTTCTAAATGGCGGTCTTCATCAAGGATGACACCATTTATCACCGCCATGACTTCGTAAATACCATCTGCGAATTGGTAGCCGCGATCTTCAATATGCACCATCGCCTCTGTGTGCGGCACATAGCGACCGTTTACATAGCTGATACGGCGCGGAGTCATCTTTTTTTAAAAGTAATCCTGGCGAGAGGAGAAGAGTTTATCGACTTTTTTCAGCTGGCTGGTTTCGCTGAGCAGCAGGATGCGGTCTTTTTCTTGCAAGACGTCTTGTGGGCGCGGGATGATCACGGTTTCCTCACGCACGATGGCGCCGATGATCACCGCACGTGGCAGATCGAGGCTTTCTATGGTTTGGCCGATGAGGCTGGAATTGGAGAATACTTCGGCCTCGATGATTTCAGCGGCACCGCCACAGATGGAGTGGGCTGCGCGCACCTTCCCGCGGCGTACGTGCTGAAGGATGGAGGAGACGGTGATTTCACGCGGGCTGACGGTGACATCTATGCCGAGCGTATTGATGAGAGAGGCATAGGAGGCACTTTTATTGGTGAGCACGATGGCGCGCTGGCAGCCGGCGCGCTTGGCAATGAGGGCAGAGAAGATGTTCACCTCGTCGTCATTGGTGACGGAAATGACGGCTTCTGCAGTATCAATGCCGGCTTCTCCCGTGATTTCGTGATCAAGCGAGTCGCCATGGATGACAGTGGTTTTGTTCAGCTGACCGGCGATGAATTCGGCACGTTCTTTGCTGATTTCTACGAGCTTAGCGTTGATGTCGTGTTCTTCGTTTTCCAGGTATTGCGCGATGTAGAACCCGATATTCCCGCCGCCGACAATCAACACACGGCGCGCTTCTTTTTCTTCATGCCCAAAGATTTTAAGCGCGGCTTTTACGTGCTCATCGCTGGTGACAAAGAATAGCGCGTCATCAGCGTGGAGCTCATCTTTTTTAGAAGGGACGATGAAGGTGTCGTCGCGCACCATGCCGATGATCGAAACATTTAGGTCCATCAGGATTTCACGGATATTGGTGAGTGACATGCCGATCAGGCCGCATTTACGGGAGCAGCGAATCTCAATAACTTTTATCAGGCCGTCAACGAAGGGAATCATATCCATTGCGCCGGGCACGTGGAGGCGGTTCATGATCGCATTGGCGACTTCGCGTTCAGGGGAGATGATGTAGTCGATGGGGAGGTGATCTTTGCGGTAGAGATCCTTCCACATCGGTTGTAGATAGCTCTGGTGGCGAATACGGGCGATTTTGACCGGTACGCCGAATAGGGAGTGGGCGACCTGGCAGGAGATCATATTGATTTCATCAGAAAGGGTGACCGCGATCAGCATATCGGCATCGGCTGCACCGGCATTTTCCAGTACGCCGGGATAAGAAGGCGTGCCAATAAAGGCTTTTACATCAAGGCTATCATTGATCTTTTGGATATGCTCGGGAGAGGTATCGATGACGGTGACATCGTTTTCTTCTTGCGCCAACTGGCGTGCAATGCCTGTGCCTACTTGGCCTGCTCCGCATACGATGATTTTCACGCTATGAACACCTAAATCGCTTCGGCTTTTTTATCGTAGTTACCGATATTGAGGGATTTTAGTTTGCGATGCAATGCCGAACGTTCCATTTCTACAAAAGAAGACGTGCGTGAGATATTTCCGCCAAAACGATTAATCTGCGCTTGCAGGTATTCGCGCTCAAAGAGTTCGCGGGCATCGCGCAGCGGCATGGCCATGATTTCAGGGTTGATGGTGGGGCTTAAGGCAACCGGGCCAGCGGAAAGGATTTCTTTTGGTAGCATGCTTGCAGTGACTGGGTCGTTCTTATTTTCTGGCGTATTGGGCGCCATGATCTGCAGCCACTCAATGACGTTTTTCAGCTGGCGTACATTGCCGGGCCAGTCATAGGCTTGCATGGCGGCCAGCGCATCTTCAGAAAAGGTAAGCGGGGGATGGCCGATATGTTTGCCGTGTTTAGCAAAATAGTGACATAGCAGAGGGATATCTTCGCGCCGCTCGCTAAGTGACGGCACTTTTAACGGGACGACATTGAGGCGGTAATACAAATCTTCACGCAAGCGGCCGGCGGCGATTTCTTCATGCACATCGCAGCTGGTGGCAGCGATGACGCGTACATCCATTTCGATGGGGTTGGTGCCGCCGATGCGGACAAAGCGGTTATCTTGCAAGACGCGTAGGAATTTTGCCTGTGTGGCGAGCGGCATATCGATGATTTCATCGATGAAAAGTGTGCCGCCGCTGGCGAGTTCGAATACGCCCACTGTGCGCGGTGGGGCGTTTACGCCTTCATCTTCTGTGCCGAATAGGGCACTATCAACCATGTTAGGCACCATGCTGGCAGCATCCATGACGATGAAGGGGCCGTTCTTGCGGTTTGATTTTTGGTGGATATGGCGCGCGGTGATCTCTTTTCCTGAACCCGCTGGGCCGGTGATGAAGACACGGCTGCCTGTGGGCGCTACGCGCTCAATAGCTTGTTTTAGCTGAATAATAGTGGCGGATTTGCCGATAAGTTCTGGGGTGGGGGTGTTTTCTTTTAGTTCTTGGTTCTCGCTCTTTAAGTGGGCAGCTTCAATCGCACGTTTCACCAGGTGAACCAGCTTATCTTCCTTGAAGGGTTTTTCGATATAGTCATATGCGCCCATACGGATGGAGGTGATGGCAGTTTCAATATTGCCATGGCCGCTAATCATGATGACGGGTACGGCTGCATATTTGCGCTTGATGGTTTCTAGGATGCCCAGGCCATCAAGGTCGCTATTTTGCAGCCAGATATCGAGCACCACCGCGGCAGGCAAACGTTCGTTGATAGCAGTGAATGTTTCCACGCTATTTTTTGCCGTGCGAGTGGTATAGCCCTCGTCTTGCAATACATCCGACACCAGCGCTCGGATATCTGCCTCATCATCAACTATTAGTATGTCGTTATTAAATATACGCATAATATAGTAGGTCAGGAATTTTGTGGTATTATTGCAACATTTGTGGCGCTGCATCAACACAAAATTTCACTTATGAGGCATTTCTTTTTGACTGTTCTGTGGATAAAGTTGCGCTCTGTTGGGTGGAGAGCGGAAAAGAGAGCGTTACGCAGGCACCATTTATTGTTCCTTTTTTATCGGTGATGTTGTGCAACAATAGGCGTGCATCATGATCATCTGTGACTTTTTTGACAATAGCGAGGCCGAGACCTGTACCTTTCTCGCGCGTGGTGACATAGGGCTCGGTGAGCTGATCCAATAATTCTGGCGGGAATCCTGGGCCGTTATCAGCGATTTCAAGCGTATAGTGCTCTTTCTCTTCCTGCAGGGTGAGGGTGATATGGCCTTTGGAGGCAGATGTGGCGTGCTCGCTAATCGCTTCCGCAGCATTTTTTAACAGATTTGTAAGGAGTTGCGTTATTTGGCGCTCATCACCATTAATATGGATAGGGTGTTCAGGGATATGTGTGGTGAAGGTGATTCCTGCATGTGCGACTTTCTGCGAGAAAACGGCATCTTGTACGAGGGCGGCAAGATCGATATTGGCGAATTCTGGGGCTGGCATGCGGGCGAAACTGACGAATTCTTCCACCATGTTGCCAATATCGCCAACATGGCGAATGATGGTATCGATATAGCGATCATAGGTGGAGGCGTCTTTCACGTCTTTGCGGTATTTGCGCTTGAGTCGCTCTGCCGCTAGGTGAATCGGGGTGAGCGGGTTTTTAATTTCATGCGCAATGCGACGTGCGACATCTGCCCAGGCGGCGCTGCGCTGTGCGGCCTGTAGCTCGGTGATATCGTCAAAAGTGACGATATAGCCATTAATGGCATGGCCCAGCTCTTCTGCCACGATGCGCACGAGCAGGGTCATCTTGCGGTTATTGCGTGTGAGATGTATTTCGTCTTGGATGGCCTTTTCAGGTGTTTTTTCTGCTTGTTTTATCAGGGTTTTCATTTCTGGAAATACATCCGAGAAGAGCTGCTGCTGTAGCGCTTCAGATGTGGTGTGCAGCAAGTTGATGGCAGAACGATTCGCCAGGGTGATGTGTTTATGGCTGTCTAGCGCGATAACACCAGCGGATACGCCGGATAATACCGCTTCAATGAAGTGGCGGCGCGTGTCGATTTGGCGATTGACCTCGATGAGTTCAGCGCGCTGCTTTTCCAGCTGGTCGGTCATGCGGTTAAACGCCCTGCCGAGCGTGCCGATTTCATCGTTATGCGGGCGCTCGGTAACGCGGGCTTGTAAATCCCCGGCTTTTACGCGCTCAGTGGCAGAAACCAGCTCATTCACAGGCTTTACGAGCTCAGCGGCAAACACCATGCCGACCCAGATCGTTGCTAGCAAGAGCAGTAAAGCAACGCCAATGAACAGAATGGAAAATTTGATTTGTAGGCCAGAGATATTGTTTTTTAGTCGCTGGTATTCGGCGGCAGAGCCCTTGGTTTGTTCCACATGGGCAAGCACTTTGGAATCTACCGGCCTGCCGACTAAGAGATAGGTATCAAAGAAGTTATTGAGCTTGATGAGGGCGCGCACGCGATTTTCTGTATCGCTGGTGAGGAGCACGACCTCACCTTCTCCTGCGCGGGCGAGCACGTCATCGGTGAGCGATTCGACATCAAAGATAAGGGAGAAGCTGAGCGGGGTTTTGCCTAAGATATTGCCGCGTTGGAACACCACCGCTTCGGTGAGGGAGCGTAGCGCGGCGTAGTTTGAGACAAAAGTATCGAAGCGCTTGGAGTTGCTAATCAGCTCGGGTGCTTGGCGGCTCAAATTATACGCCATCGCTAGTGCGTCGGTACGGATAATCTCTTTATGTTCTGCAAGATAGCTCTCTGCTACGGCAACAGATTCGTTAAGTGCGGTGCCGACGCGCTCATTAAACCAGGCTTGTACGCCAGCGTAGAAGAAGAGGGCGGAGAATATTGCTACTGCGATAGTTGGCAAAATGGCAACCAGGCTGAGCAAGGCGACGATACGGGTTTGTAAGCGTGACCCTACAGATCCACGCCTACGGGCGAGCCATAATTTGGTGATTTTGTAAGAGATGACCACGCCGAGCCCGAGTAAGAGCACTAAATCCACCAGAATGAGCAGCAGCACCATTTCGGAGTCTACGGCCAGGGCGCCGGAATTCTGGGTAATGATATTATAGGTAGCAACACCAGAAATAAGCGCAGCAATAGTCAGCGCAATAGCGATATTGCGTGCGGTGTGTTGGCGTAGCCACTGTGGGAAGCGTGATAAACGGTTTTCCATGCATCATTCCCTGTTCTTACCCTCGGGCATGAAATGGGGGAGCGGGAGTTAAGGCTTTTTCTGTTGTTTGCGAATCAGGCCGAGATCCTGCATTTTCTTGCGGAGTGTATTGCGGTTTATTCCTAATATTTCAGAAGCTTTTACTTGATTGCCACGTGTTGCCCGTAGGGTTTCTTTAATCACCGAGCGTTCAATTTCACACATTATCTGTTTATATAAGCCGGAAGGGGAGGAAGAGCCATGATGTGCCGCGAAAAACTCACGCAAATGTTGTTGAACAAGTTTTTTTAATGGTTTTTGTTGTACCGGCATAACAGGGCTGTTTCTCCTTCCAAGAGGTGCAGAGCCTACTGTATTTTTTTATGAATACAATCCTTTTTATATTCTTTTTTCTAGTCACTCCACTTAAGCATTTCTGCTTGCTGCAAATGCCTACTTGCTGCGCTTCCGGTACTCAAGTATTTCATATACGATCCGTTCCGGTTCTCGCAAATAGACATT
>JANQQO010000036.1 GCA_028289305.1 Rickettsiales bacterium
ATTAAGCATTTATGCGTCAGCGAAAATACTTCCCGTGAGCGCTACCTTGGTCTATGCTCCGCAGGGATAACAGGCATATGGACACAACGATGTCAGGCATATTCATCACATTAGAAGGCGGTGAGGGCTGTGGTAAAACCACGCAATCCGCGTTGCTCCACCGTGCGCTCACAGAAGCCGGTATCGAAGCGCTGCACACGCGTGAACCCGGCGGCTCGGAAGGGGCAGAGCACATCCGCACCCTGCTCGTCGAAGGTGATGCCCATCGCTGGGATGACATCACCGAAACCCTGCTCTTTTTTGCCGCTCGCCGCGATCATGTTGAAAAACGAATCCACCCTGCCATTAATCAGGGCATCTGGGTGGTGTGTGATCGCTTTTCTGATTCCACCCGAGCGTATCAGGGCTATGGCCACGGCCTGGACGCCATTCTCATTGAAAATCTGCACAATTTAGTCCTTGGTGGCTTTGCCCCCAACCTTACCTACCTGCTTGATATCGACGTAGAAAAAGGCCTTGCCCGCGCGCAAAGCCGGCAAAACAACACCCACACAGATGAAACCCGCTTCGAACAGCTTGATACCGCCTTCCATCAGCGCGTCCGTGAAGGGTTCCTCGACATCGCCAAGCACGAGCCTGCTCGTTGCGCCCTCATTGATGCTTCCGGCACGCCTGAAGACGTGCATGCCCGCATCATCGCCGATCTTAACCAGCGCCATAACCTTACGTTAAAACCCGCAGAGGCCACAGAAGAAGCCCATGCCTGAGCTCACTCTCCCACACCCGAAAGATAATCCAGAGCTCCTCGGCCATGAGGCCGCAGAAGTCCAGCTGCTTCAGGCATTTAACAGCAACACCCTCCCACATGCCTGGCTAATCACGGGAGAGCAGGGTGTTGGCAAAGCCACGCTTGCTTACCGTTTTGCCCGCTTTCTATTAGCCAGCGAATCTGCCTCTGCTGCCACTCCAGACCTCCTCGGTGATATCCCGCAGCCCAGCTCACTCTACCTTTCCCCAGATCGCCCCACCTTCAACCGTGTGGCAGGCGGGGCACATGGCGACCTCCTCGTGCTAGACACAGAAGGGGAAGATGCCTCGCAAGAAATCACCATCGATGCCGTGCGGCGCATCCACCATTTCTTAAGCCTCACTGCGGCTGAATCTCCCTGGCGCGTGGTGATTATCGATAGCACTGATGCGATGAATCGCAATGCCGCCAACGCCCTCTTAAAAATGCTGGAAGAACCACCGCAAAACACGGTGCTTCTCCTCGTCTGTCATAATCTTGGTGCAATCTTGCCCACCATACGCTCCCGCTGCCGCATTCTTTCCCTGCGTCCTCTGCCACCAGAGCAGGTCAGCGACATCATCCACCACCACGCACCCGATATCCCCGAAGATGAGCGCCGCTTCTTAAGCGATATTGCCCATGGCGCACCCGGCCTTGCCCTAAAGCTCTATGCTGCCGGCGCCCGCGATACCTACGCTGAAATAATAAAAATACTACAGTTACATCCTAAAGTTGATATAGTGACCCTGCTTACATTCGCACGCAACATAGCGAATAAAAAAACGCCGCAGCAATGGCAGGTAGCGCAGTTCCTGTTGCAACACCTCCTGAGGGATGTGGTCATGCTTGGCACCACCGGTGCGGTTGCTACAGAGCATGTTGCAGAAGAAACGGCGGTAAAACAGCGCCTCTGTGGGGCTGCACCCGCCAATCACTGGGTAGAAACATGGGAGAAATTAGCAACAATGGCCGAACAGTCTGATCGCTTTTATATGGACCGCACTCACGCCGCCATCACTATGCTAAACACCGTACAACAATCTGCCGCATAGCCTATGCCCGCCTATTACATCACCACCCCTATCTATTACGTTAACGATTCTCCTCATATTGGCCACGCCTATACCACGCTGGCCTGCGATGTATTAGCCCGCTTCATGCGCCTGGATGGCTATGATGTCACCTTCCTCACCGGCACCGATGAGCACGGTCTTAAAGTTGATAAAGCCGCGCGTGCTGCCGATGTGGATCCACAAAGCTTTACCGATATGGTCTCCCAGCGTTTCCGCGATCTGGCAGAGAAGATGGAGTTTAGCAATGATGACTTCGTCCGCACTACCGAAAAACGCCATAAAAAAGCTGCCCAGGCCATCTGGAAGGCCATCGCACAAAACGAAGACAATATCTATCTCGGCAGCTATGCTGGCTGGTATTCGGTTCGTGATGAAGCGTTTTACCAAGAATCCGAGCTCATTGAAGGCAAAGCCCCCACTGGCGCAGAGGTTGAATGGGTCGAAGAGCCCAGCTATTTCTTTGCCCTTTCCAAGTGGCAAGATCGCTTGCTCGAATTCTATGAACGCAATCCCGACTTTGTCGGCCCCCAAACCCGCTATAACGAAGTCATCAGCTTCGTCAAAGGCGGCCTGAAAGATCTTTCCATTTCCCGCACCTCCTTTTCCTGGGGGGTGACCGTGCCGGGGGATAAAAAGCACGTCATGTATGTCTGGCTTGACGCGCTCACCAACTACCTCACCGGCGTGGGATATCCCGATACCTCCGATAAACAGTTTAAAACCTTCTGGCCTGCCGATCTTCATATGGTGGGTAAGGATATCCTCCGCTTCCACGCCGTCTATTGGCCCGCCTTCCTCATGGCTGCGGGCATCGAGCCGCCAAAGCGCGTCTTCGCCCATGGCTGGTGGACCAATGAAGGCGAAAAAATCTCTAAATCACTCGGCAATGTCATCGACCCCATCAAGCTCGTCGATGAATTTGGCCTTGATCAGGTGCGCTATTTTCTCCTGCGTGAAGTGCCCTTCGGTAATGATGGCAACTACACCCGCGATTCCATGCTCCGCACCATCAATGCCGATCTTGCCAATAATGTCGGCAATCTTGCGCAGCGTACCCTGTCCATGATCCATAAAAACTGCGGCGGCAAAATCCCTAAAGCAAATCGCACTGAAGAGGATGCGCGGTTTAACGATATCGGCCATGCCAAGCTAGAAGTTTTACGCGAGCAGATGCAAAACCAGCGCTTCCACCTGGTGCTGGAAAAAATCATCAGCATTTCCAGTGAGGCCAATAACTACATCGATGCACAAGCACCTTGGAAGCTCAAAAAAACCGATCCCGAGCGTATGGAAACCGTGCTCTACACGCTTGCTGAAACCATTCGCCAAATTGCCATCCTCCTTCAGCCCTTCATCCCCAATGCGGCTAACGCCCTCCTAGACCAGCTTGCTATCCCGGAGGATCAGCGCCTTTTTTCCCATCTTTCTGAAGAATATCTCTTAAAGCCCGGCGCCGAAATTCCAAAGCCCGAGCCCATTTTCCCACGCCTTGAAGAAGAAAAAGAAGCCGTATAGCCATGTCTGCGCCATTGCTCGTCGATTCGCACTGCCATTTGAACTACCCGGAATTCGCGGCACTTGATGAGGTGGTCACCCGTGCTGATGAAGCCGGTGTTGGGCTCATGCAAACCATCAGCACCAAACGCAGCGATTTTGCCGAAGTCATCGCCATCGCGGAGCAACACCCACATATCTATGCCTCGATCGGCATTCACCCGCATGAAGCGGAAAAACATCCTGATATCACGGCCGAAGAGCTCAGCAAATGGGCGGAGCACCCCAAAGTCATCGGCATTGGTGAAACCGGCCTCGATTATTATTACGAGCACAGCCCACGCGCCGCGCAGCAAGAAAGCTTCCGCACCCACATCACCGCCGCTCGCGCGCTGGATTTGCCCGTTATCGTCCACAGCCGTGACGCCGATGAAGACACCATCGCCATACTCGAAGAAGAGCAAAAAAAGGGCGATTTCCCCTTTCTCATCCACTGCTTCACCTCTGGTCCCTCCCTCGCTGAAAACGCCCTCAGGCTTGGTGGGTATATCTCTCTTTCCGGCATCGTCACCTTCAAAAAATCGGATGAGCTCCGCGCTGTTGCTAAAACCATCCCGCAAGATCGTCTGCTCGTCGAAACCGATGCTCCGTATCTTGCGCCGGTGCCGCATCGCGGTAAGCCCAACGAGCCTGCCTTTGTCCGCCATACCGCAGAGTATCTCGCCACATTCCTAGAAATGCCGTTCGAGACACTTGCAGAAATCACCACCAACAATTTCTTTCACCTCTTCAAAAAAACGCCGCCATGCGTATAACCATCCTCGGTTGCGGCGCCTCTGCGGGCGTGCCGCTCATTGGCTGCGATTGCCCGGTATGCACCTCCGATAACCCTAAAAACACCCGCACCCGCGTTTCCGTCTGGGTAGAGGTCGGTGGAAAAAGCCTGCTGATCGATACCTCGCCCGATCTACGCCAACAGGCGCTCACCAATAATATTACGCATCTCGATGCGGTGCTCTACACCCATGAACATGGGGATCACAGCCACGGCATTGACGATCTCAAACGCTTCAACTTCCTCCGCCAGGAACCACTCCCCATCTATGGCGATGATCGCACCATGGCCTTATTACAACAGCGCTTCCCCTATGTTTTCTTAGAGCCCACGCCCGAATATGGCTGGTTCCGCGCCTGTCTTGTCTCCAACACCGTCACGCCAGGCATTCCTTTCACCGTAGAAGGCGTAGAGATCATCCCTTTTGAGCAGCAACACGGCAAAATCACCACCCTCGGCTACCGCATCGGCGACTTTGCCTATTCCACCGATGTTAATCAGCTCGATGATACCGCGTTTGCTGCCCTTGAAGGGGTCAAAACCTGGATCGTCGACTGCCAAACCTACAGCCCACCCTTCACCCACTCCAATGTCGAGCGTACCCTGTCTTGGATCGAGCGCGTGAACCCTGTCCACGCGATTTTCACCCATATGGGCCATGAACTTGAATATGAAGAGCTGAAAAACACCCTACCGGAAGGCGTAGAACCCGGCTATGACGGGATGGTGCTCACTTTAAGCTAAACCTCCTCCCCTGCCCAGCGGGGGAGGCAAGATTTCCTTACGTGAGCTGAAGGCGAACTTAGGAAATCTGGTGGGGGTTTCTTTCTAAAACAGCGAAATGCAGCCAGAAAGCAATCCGGCCATTCCCGCCACAACACCACACTTAAAAAAAACAGAAAATTTAGACATATCGGCCACTCACAAAACAATCTATAACACACCGCCAATACTACACCTTCTGCCACCCGCGCACAATCTTCTTTTCCTGCACAATCAACCAAAAGAAAATAAAAAAAGCCTGTCTTGCCCCTTGATTACACATGCTAAAACCGCTATAACACCCTCCCTTTTCTAGGTATCTTATGAGCAAGAAACGTAAACATACCGATACAGGTAAGTTCCTGCGCGAATGTCGTGAAAGCTTGGGGCACTCTATCCCGCATGTTTCCGACCAGCTAAAAATCCGTGCTAAATATATCAAGCACATGGAGAAGAATGAGTTCCACAAGCTGCCTGGCGCAATCTACGCAGAGGGATATCTCCGCAATTATGCCAAATTCCTACGCATCGACCCTGAAGACATCATCGCCGATTATCGTGAAAGCATGACCGAATCCGAGCAATCAGAAGGCGAATTTCTGATTCCACAAGAGCATCATGATATGCAAAAGCCTACGCCCACCATCCTGGCTATCTGTGCAGCTCTTATTATCGTTATCTATGCTGTTTGGTATATTCAGCGCGACTTCGGCCGCATGAACGCACGCCTGGCCCAGCCAGCTACCTTAGCCGAACAGGAAGATAGCAGCATCGTCCTCCTTGCTGCAGGCGATGTAGAGGTTGAACTCTTTGTTGATAAAAGCGCGCCGCTCTCCACTTTCGCCATGCGTGCTGGCGATACATATTTCATTCCGCATCGCGATCAATTGCGCATGCAGGTCAGTGATCTCAGCGCCATCGATATGTTCATCGAAGGCGAGCCCGTCAATGCCAGAAGCTCCGTCCGTGCCGATGGCAGCATCGCGCTTGATCCCATTCTTCTTCGCCAACACCGCACGGTACATTAGCTATGACCAATAATGTCCAAACTGTGGTGCGGCGCCCTACGCACCAGGTGATGGTGGGGTCCATCCCCGTTGGTGGCGCAGCGCCTGTGGCCGTCCAATCCATGACCAATA
>JANQQO010000050.1 GCA_028289305.1 Rickettsiales bacterium
CAGGGCAGGTCCTTCTGACCACGATGCAGGGTCTGAATTAAATCCCATAAAGGAATATCGCAGCATTCCAGCGCTGCAGTACTGCCTTCTTCCTCCATCAGCGCGATCGCAAGTTCTGCCTCCGCCAATTTCTTTTCCAGCCCTAAGCAAAAGATATGCGCTTTTATCCAATACGGCGTGTTATGGGTCACCAAGCCTTTGCGCGCGTGTTGGCAAGCATTTTCGGTCTCATCCGCCTTAAACAACGCGTGCAACCGCGCCTTATCACGCGCTTCGGTCACGAGCGGTGCCGGAAGCTGTTCTAGCAAGGTCAGCGCAGATTTACCCTCACCCATCGCAAGCAATAATTCCACCCGCAGATCAAACAAATACCCGGAATTATCCGCCATACCTTCCGGCGGTTCTGCCGTAGTCAGTAAAAACCGCCGCTTTAAGCTGGTTACAGAAGGTGCACGGTGCTTTTTGCCGTATTGTTTCGAGTCTAACTGCGGCAAAAAAGCGCTGACTAAGGGATAGTCCGTACCCCGCCACATATTTGCGGGCAATTGCGTGGCCGATTCGGGTAAGCCTAACGAATCAGGAGAAATATCCCCGAGCGCCTCAGAAACGATGGCGTCTTGTGCATGTGCTGCTGGCATCCATCCCACACAGCCCATCACCAACACAAGACAAAAGCATCTAATCAAGCAATGCTTCATGGTCGATCGTTTTGGTCACCGGTGCGGTGGGCGGCGGGATATCGCGCGTACCCAAGGCTCCTATGCCTATAATCAAAATCACAATCAGTAGAATAAACACCATGCGTAACATTGCCGTACCTCATTAATACTTTATCTTCACCAGGCGGTCGAGTATGTATGACTAGGTATAATACACGAATGTGGAATAGTGAACAGCAATAAACCGATTGTGTTGATTGGCATTATGGGTGCAGGGAAGACAGCGATTGGTAAGCGCCTTGCCGCGAGTTTGGGGTGGAATTTTGTGGATATCGACCATGTGATTGAAGAGCGGGAAAAATGCTCGGTAGCCGACATTTTCTCCGCCAAAGGTGAGCCCTATTTCCGTGAAAAAGAGCGGTGCGTTATGCAAGAATATGTTGAAAAACCTACCCACATCATCGCCCCTGGCGGTGGTGCGTTTATGCAGGAGGAAATTCGCGACCTCATTAAAGAGCATGCGGTTTCTGTGTGGATTAAGGCCGATCTGGAGGTGTTGGTCGAGCGCGTCTCGCGCAAAAACACCCGTCCGCTTTTAGAGCAGGGCGATAAGCGGGAAATCCTTCAAGAACTCATCGAGCAGCGCTACCCTATCTATGCCGAGGCTGATATCACGGTAGATACAAACGTTGGCCCACATGAAGTGGTGGTAGAGCGCATCGCACAAGCATTAGATCAGTATTATGATAAACGATAATTTCATCCCTCAAACCGTCAGCGTAGCGTTAGCAGAGCGCAGCTATGATATCGTCATCTGGCCAGGCCTGCTGCAGCGTACGGGGCAATATTTCACCGATCTGGAGTTTTTGCCCAAAACCTTCATCATCACCGATGAAACTGTTGCTTCCTACCATTTATCCACCTTGCAAGAATCGCTGGATAAACACGGCGTGGCGCATCACAGCATTGTGCTGCCCCCCGGTGAGCAAACAAAAAATTTTGCAACGCTGGAAAACATCATTAATGAAATCTTGGATAACAAACCAGAGCGCGGCGTCACCTTGATTGCCCTTGGTGGCGGGGTGATTGGAGATATTACGGGTTTTGCCGCTAGTGTTATTCTGCGCGGCGTACAATTCATCCAAATTCCTACCACGCTGCTCGCAATGGTCGATAGTTCCGTGGGGGGAAAAACCGGCATCAATACCCGCCATGGCAAAAATCTTGTCGGCTCTTTTTATCAGCCGCGTTTAGTGTTGATCGATCCTGCGCTGTTGAAAACCTTGCCTAAGCGCCAATTCCTTGCAGGCTATGCCGAGGTGGTGAAATATGGCCTCATCGCCCGCCCAGAAATGTTTGAAGCCTTGGATAGCATTGCGGAGATGATTGCCGCGGGGAAATTGCTTGAAGCGCAGAATCTTAACCTCATCATTAAAGGTAGCTGTGATGCAAAGGCGAGCATTGTGACGCAGGATGAGCAGGAAGCGGGCTGCCGTGCGCTGCTCAATCTAGGGCATACATTCGGCCATGCGCTTGAGGTGGAGACTGGGTATTCCGATATACTGCTCCATGGTGAAGCGGTCGCTATTGGTATGGTGATGGCGTTTGATTTTTCCGTACAGCTTGGCCTATGCCCCAAACAGGATGCAGAGCGGGTGCGGGAGCATTTTGACCATATAGGCCTTAAAACCAGCCCCACACAATTAAAACATACATTCACCCCAGAAACGCTGGTAAGTCACATGTATGGCGATAAAAAAGTCAAAGACGGCAAATTGGTCTTCATCCTTGTAAAAGGAATTGGTAAGGCGTTCATCGCGCAGGATGTGCAGGAAAAAGATCTGCTCACATTCCTAGAGCATGCACTGAAAGGGTAATTATGGGCAGCGCCGTTCTTCTGACACTCTTGGCTATTTTCGTGCTGTTGCTGTTCTCGGCCTTTTTCTCTGGCTCAGAGACCGGACTCACCGCTGTCTCGCGCGCTAAGATCCACCGTTTAAAAAGCGAAGGCGATCGCCGCGCAGAATTGGTCAGCAGGCTGCGTGAGGATAAAAACCGCCTCATTGGTGCCATTCTGCTAGGCAATAACGCTGTGAATATCGCCGCCTCTGCTCTGGCGACTGCGGTCGCCATCAGCTATTTCGGGGATGAGGGCGTGGTCTATGTCAC
>JANQQO010000053.1 GCA_028289305.1 Rickettsiales bacterium
CAATATAGCTGAGTGCGGCGTCTACCTGCTCATTTAACCCTTCGGGATAGCTGTGATTATGCGCATAATACGCGGTGCAGACCTCGGTGGTGATGGTGAAACCCGGAGGAACCGGCAGGCCGAGATTGGACATTTCTGCGAGATTCGCGCCCTTTCCGCCAAGCAGATTGCGCTGATCCGCACTGCCTTCTGCTGTGCCGTCGCCGAATGTATAGACCCATTTTTGTGTCATAGTCATGCCGCTGTTCTTTGAAGGCGCCGCCCGCCTACGGCCGCGGAGCATAGGCGCGCGCGGGCGAATGTGCAAGTGTTTTTAAAACCCTTCCCATTTAGCCGTGCACGTTGTCGTACTGCGGACTCATCTCGCGATACGTATTACCTATACGCGTGCTCGATTCACCTTGTACTCCTAGTGCACGACTAAAGCGAAAGGGTTTTAAGGGGATTAGGGGTTAGGCTTTAGGGATTAGGGGAGTTGATGGTTTGTGGTGGAACTACCCGTCACCCCGGCGTCCCGTTGCGCCAGCGCTTGCGCGGCGAGAGGCCGGGGTCCATTGCGCGATGTGCTGGATCCCAGCTTTCGCTGGGATGACTAGACTAGAGGAGTTTATTTGCGGGAAGGAGAGAAATAGGGTATATTTATGGGCATGAGTGATGAGGGAAAAGATACAGGCCATTCGAGAACACCTTTGTTTGATAAGATGCCGTCAGATCACAATTTAACAATACGGCGTGCGGTTGCCGACATTTTAGAGGTTAACTGGCGAACTATTTCTCGAGAAAACCACGCTAAGCTACTAGAAGAAACAACCAAAAGATGGATGGATGATCCTGCGCTTTCAGGCGGCCCAAAGCGCCAGCGCTAACTACCCCTCAATCACGCTGAAATCGGCGATTTCGTGTAGGGATTCGCGCAGCTGGGCAAGCAGGAGCAGGCGGTTTTGCCGCAAATCACGATCTTCGGTATTCACCGTAACGTTATCAAAAAACGCATCGATCGGTGTGCGTAGCTGGGCTAAAAAGCGCATGGCTTCCTCGAACCGATTATCTTTCAACGCTTTTTTGATTTTGGGGCGGATGGCGGTGATTTGTTTATGCAGCGCTTTTTCTTCCTCTTGTTGCATCAGCAGCTTCACCGGCGCGCTATCATAGGTTTTACCATCGCGTTTTTCTTCGATCTGCACAATATTCGCCGCGCGTTTATAGGCGGCGAGCAGGTTGATGCCATCCTCGGTGGTGAGGAAGCGGTCGAGTGCTGCGACACGCTGCATCAGGCGCAGCAAATCATCCTCATCGCCACCGGCAAAGACGGCATGGATGAGGTCATGACGAATGCCACGGCCCTTCAGCAGGGCTTTTAAGCGATCGATGAAGAAAGCGAGCAGCATATCGACCAGCTCATCCGGCTTGGCGGGTTTGGCACGCAGGCGCTTGACCGAACGGCTGATTCTTCCGCCTTTATCCTTATCCACCGGGGGTTTCAGCACTTTGCTGGGATAGTCTTTAAGCGCGTGTTCGATAAGCAGACGCAGCGGCAGGGAAAGCTGGTGTTCTAGGATGATGCGAATGATGCCGATCGCCGCGCGGCGCAGGGCAAACGGATCTTTCGACCCGGTGGGCGCTTCGCCAATGGCAAACAGGCCGACCAAGGTATCGATTTTATCGGCGATGGCGATCGCGATGCTGATCGGGTTTTGCGGCACCGGATCTTGTGCGCCGGCGGGAAGGTAATGCTCCTTGATGGCGAGTGCAATTTCTTCAGGCTCACCTTGGGCTTGGGCGTAGTAATAGCCCATGATGCCCTGTAATTCGGGGAATTCGCCGACCATTTCGGTGACGAGATCAGCCTTAGCGAGCACGGCGGCGCGCTCGGTGAGGGTGAGATTGGCATGCGGAATCCATACATCGAGGAAGAGGGCGAGCTGGCGCAGGCGCTCTGCCTTTTCTGCGACGGTGCCGAGGCGGGCGTGGAACACGACTTTTTCCAGCTGCGGCATGCGCGACTCTAAGGTTTTCTTGTGATCTTGCTCCCAGAAGAATGCAGCGTCTGCGAGGCGGGCGCGCAATACGCGGGCATTACCGGTGAGGATGGCTTTTTCGTTATCGGCGGTTTCCATATTGGCGACGACGAGGAAATGCGGCGCTAGCTGGCCGGTTTTATCACGCAGGCAGAAATATTTCTGATGGGTACGGATGGCGGTAATCAGCACTTCTTCGGGTAAATGCATGAAGGCAGTATCGATATCGCCGAGCAGCACGCGCGGCCATTCCACCAGGCCGGCAACCTCTTCGAGCAATGCATCATCGCGGACCACAGTGAGTTTCGCTTTATCGGCCAGGGCTTGGGCTTGCTCGGTGATGCGGGTTTTGCGCTCTTCGGTATCAAGCAAGACATAGCGCTCGGCCAGCGCGTTTTTATATTGCCGGAAGCTATCGACGACAAAGGGCTGCGGCGCTAAAAACCGGTGGCCGGTGGAGTTATCATTGGCGGAGAGAGGACCATAGGTGATGGGAAGCACTTCGCCGCCGAAAATGCAGCAGATGTTTTTTAATGGGCGCACCCAGCGCACCGAATGAGCGCCCCAGCGCATGGATTTGGGCCAGGTGAGGCGGTGGATGACGTCTTGCAGCGTGGTGGCGAGCACTTCTTTGACCGGCTGGCCCTTCTGCTCAGCGATGGCGAAGTAGAACGTGCCCTTGGGCGTATCGCGCTTAGTGAGCTGTTCGATGGGAATGCCGGTGGAGCGGGCGAAGCCGTCGATCGCTTCTTGCGGCGCATCGATGCGCGGGCCGCGGCGCTCGACCATTTTGCTTTCTTGGGTGATGCTGAGCCCATCCATAAGCAGGACGAGGCGGCGCGGGGTGACATAGGCTTCGCTATGCTGGAAAAAGACGTCTTGCGCGCGCAGTGCTTCGCCCATCGCGTCTTTGAATTGCTGCGCCATCGGCGCTTGCATACGCGCGGGGATTTCTTCGGAGAGGAGTTCTAGTACGAGTTCAGCCATTTTTTGTAATAGGATCTGGGATCTGGGATTTAGGATTTAGTGGGTTAAGGATTAGCATTTTCTGACGTTTTCTCCATCTATTTTTTGTACCAGTGTAAATTATTGTTTATCAGCAGATTAGCATCTTATGTCATGCTGAATTTATTTCAGCATCCACCGCGCATCTGCAACAGCTGTATTAGTTGATACGTGGATCCTGAAATAAATTCAGGATGACAAAAAAACGTAACGCCATTTTCTTACACTATATCCTATATCCTAAATCCTAGTTCCTTATAACATCGTTATTCTCGTCAAAGACAAGGCGTTTGGGGAGGAAGCTCGCGGCGTCGTCTGAGGACATTTGGGCATAGGAGCAGATGATGATGGTATCACCTTTTTTGGCTTTATGTTCCGCCGCTCCGCGAATGCCAATGACCTTGCTGCCGCCCTCGCCCTCGATGGCGTAGGTGGTGAAGCGCTCGCCATTGGTGATGTTATAGACATCGACCTGCTCAAAGGGCAGGATGCCCACCTCTTTCATGAAATCTGCATCGATGACGATGGAGCCGGGATAATCGCGCTCAGCATCGGTGACGCGGGCGCGGTGGAGTTTAGATTTGAGAAGGGTGAGCTGCATAACTATTGGGCGGTGCGTTTTTTGGTTTCGGTTATGGGCTGTTGACGAAACGCTTCGATATGGTGCTTTTCCATATAGGCTTCGCAGCAGCCGCGTGCAAGAGTGCGGACGCGGGCAATATAGGCGGCGCGCTCGGTGACGCCAATGACGCCGCGGGCATCGAGCAGGTTGAACAGGTGGCTCGCCTTGATGCAGTGGTCATAAGCCGGTAGCGGGAGCTGTTTTTCGAGCAATGCCATGCATTCGGCCTCGGCATCAGTGAAGTGGTGCAGCAATGTGTCGGTATTGGCATGTTCGAGGTTATAGGCGGAGTATTGCCGCTCGTTTTCTAGGAACACATCGCCGTAGGTGACCGGGTTTTTAGCGGCATTATTCCAGGTGAGGTCGTAAACGTTTTCAATGCCTTGGATATACATCGCCAGGCGCTCTAGGCCATAGGTGATTTCGCCAGAGACGGGCTGGCATTCAATGCCACCGACCTGCTGGAAATAGGTGAATTGGGTGACTTCCATACCGTCGCACCATACTTCCCAGCCGAGTCCCCAAGCGCCTAAAGTCGGGCTTTCCCAATCGTCTTCGACGAAGCGGATATCGTGTTTTAACGGGTCGATGCCGATGGCTTTCAAGCTTTCTAGGTAGAGCTCTTGGATATTGTCTGGTGAGGGTTTGAGGATGACCTGGAATTGGTAATAATGCTGGAGGCGGTTGGGGTTTTCGCCATAACGGCCGTCTTTGGGGCGACGGCTCGGCTGTACATAGGCGGTGTTCCACGGCTCTGGACCAAGCGCACGCAGCAGCGTGGCCGGGTGGAAGGTGCCGGCACCGACTTCCATATCATATGGCTGCAGCAAGACGCAGCCCTTATCCGCCCAGAATTGCTGCAGGGCGAGGATGATTTGTTGGAAAGAGGGTGTAGCTGTCATAGGGTTTTTTTAAAAAATCAGTAAGCGATAGTATAAATTGTTTCTTGTTAGTGCGTTAATGTTTTATGTCACCCTGAACTTGTTTCAGGGTCCACTTATCAAAATGCACAGTCCGTGCGGATGAGGGGTGGATGCTGAAATAAATTCAGCATGACAAAGAAGGAAGCGCCCTCACCGTCTTTATCGATAACTCGGGTTAACTATATCACCGCGTTATACACGGAATCAACGGAAGCGCAACAAGTGTGTGCGAATCAGCGCTTGCGCAATGGGCCTGTGGCGCAGTACAGTGGGCGTGTTATGATGTCGCTCTACCTCCCGATTGCTGAATTGCCGGTGAATATTCTGTTGCTGCTGACGCTTGGTGGCGTAGCGGGTATGTTGGCCGGGTTGTTTGGGATTGGCGGTGGGTTTTTGATGACGCCCTTGTTGATTTTTATTGGGGTGCCACCACCTGTGGCGGTGGCGACTTCGACCAACCAGATTGTGGCGGCGACGTTTTCTGGATTTCTCGCGCATTGGCACCAGCATAATGTTGATTTTAAGATGGGGGGAATGCTGTTGCTGGGGGGCTTGGGCGGTTCGAGCTTGGGGGTGTGGCTGTTTAAATTGCTCAAGGAATCGGGGCAGATTGACCTGACGATTTCGCTGATTTACGTGGTGTTTTTGGGCACGATTGGAACATTGATGGCGATTGAGAGCACGCGTACGCTGTTGCGCCAGAAGAGGGGAGGGGCAGTAGCGCCGCCACAGCCGCCGCGTTGGGTATCGTCTGTTAAATGGCCGCTCATGACCGAATTTCCTGTATCAGAATTGCGGGTGAGCGCGCTGGTGCCGATTGCGATTGGCGCGGTGGCGGGTGTGTTAGTCTCACTGATGGGGATTGGTGGTGGGTTTATCATGATTCCAGGGATGATTTACCTGCTCGGCATGCCGACCAGCAAGGTGGTGGGGACCTCGCTGTTTCAGACGATGTTCATCACGAGTAATGTGACGATTTTGCAGGCGGTGAATACGCAGACGGTGGATATTGTGCTCGCGGTGGTGTTGATGGTGGGTGCTGTGGTGGGCGCGCAAATTGGCAGCCGGCTGAGCACGCGGATCCCCGCGCCGCAAGTGCGGGCGCTGTTGGCGGCATTGGTGTTGTTGGTGTGTTTGCGCTTGGCGTTTGGTTTATTTGCAACGCCGGATGACCCGTTCACCGTGGTGTTATTGGAAGGAGGCGGGTGATGCGCTTGGTGCTCTTCATCATGCTGCTGGTGCTGTTGCCGGGTGCGGTGCAGGCGCGGCCGATTGTCGCGGATCTGGCGATTCGCTCGATTGATATTGGGCATGATTTTGCCGGGATTGACATACTGCTATTTGGCGCGCGCAACGATATTGGCGATATTGTGGTGGTGGTGCGCGGGCCGGAGCAGCCCTATATCGTGCGCAAAAAGGAGCGTATGGCTGGAGTGTGGGTGAATCGCAAAGCGGCGGAATTTAGCGATGTACCAGGGTTTTACGCGGTGGCAGCAGTGCGGCCCTTGGAGGTGTTAAAAAATGAGCAATTGCTGCGTACGCTCGGTATTGGCATGGAGCGGCTGGATCTGCCCTCGCTGCAGGAATCGGACGCGATGCATCCGGAGTTTCGTGAGGCGCTGCTGCGGCATAAAGAGGGGAAGGGCCTATATGTATCGACGCTGAACAAGGTGGATTTTTGGGGCGAGACACTGTTTCGCACGGTGCTGCGTTTCCCAAAAAATATCATGAAAGGGCTATATACCGCGGAGGTGTATTTGTTTAATGACGGACAGCTGACGGCGATGCAGTTTACGCCGTTTCAGGTGAGTCATAGCGGATTTGAGGCGTGGCTGCATACAGCTGCACATCAGTATTCGCTGCTTTATGGGATTGCGGCGGTGCTGATTGCGCTGCTGGCGGGCTGGGTTGCAAGTGTGATATTCCACCGATAGGAGGGTATGATGGCAAAGAAAAAGAAAGCCGTGGCCGAGCGGAACAAATTTCTGGTGTTTATCGACGACCGAGAGCATTCGCGCGTGGCGCTGCGCCTGGCGTGTAAAAAGGCCAAGACGAACGGCCAGCGGCTGATGCTGCTCTATGTGATTAACCCGCATCAATATAACTCGCTGTTTGCCATGGGGGATGTGATGAAGAAGGAGCGGCGCGAGGATGTGGAGAAATTGCTGCAGAGCATGGCCGAGGAGGCACATGCATGGTGTGAGGATGTCCCGGCGATTCATATTCGTGAGGGCACGCCGGCGAGCGAGATTATCGCGTGTATTGAGGAGGATGTGGATATCAGCATGCTGATTTTAAGTTCCACCCCAGCGGCAAGTGCGGGGGGGCAGAAGCTGCTCGCCACGCTGACCGCGGCGCTGGATGAGAAATTGCACATCCCGGCGATGATTGTGCCGGCGCACCTGACCGATCAGCAGATTGAAGCGCTGGGGTGAGGGGTTATTCGTGAGTCGTTATTCGTTAATCGCTTCTCATGTCATTCCTGCGAAGGCAGGAATCTCTCTCTCCACCATCATCAATCTGCAAAAGAGATCCCCGCCTACGCGGGGATGACAGACAACCATTAACCAATAACGATTAACGACTCACGGCTCACGATTCTCACCGCAAATGTGGGAGGGCGGTGCGGAGATAGTGATAGCCGGTGAATGCGGTGAGCGCGGCAGCAAGCCACAAGAGGCCGGTGCCGAGTGAATGCGCCTCAGGCGCGAAGGCTGCCGTACCCTGGCTTGCAAGCAAGAGGAGGAGGGCGAGCATCTGTATTGCGGTTTTGGCTTTCGCCAGACCCGTGACCGGCATGGTGATGGCTTTGCCGGCGAGGCATTCGCGGATGCCAGAGACGAGAATTTCACGCAGGATAATGATGAGTGCGGGGATGGGGTGTGCGTGGCCGACTGCGGCCAGCATGATGAGCGCGGTGGCGACTAAGAGTTTATCGGCAATGGGATCGAGCGCTGCGCCGAGCGCAGATTCTACCTGCCATTTGCGTGCGAGAAAGCCATCGAGGAAATCACTGAGGCTTGCAAGGAGGAATAGTGCGGTGGCACTCCAATAGCCGAAGGGACCGGGGAGATAAAAACTTGCGATAAAAAGCGGAATAATGCCGATGCGGCCGAGGGTGAGTAGGTTGGGGAGGGCGTGTTTCATAAGGGCTATACGGCTTTTTTTATAATACCGGGATCGACGCTTGCCTTCGCTGAGCTTTGTTTGTAGGATGCGGCGCCTCGATGTAAACCATATTTTGTGTGTAAAGACAATATGAAACCCGCTATGGCCGATACGGCACAGCAGACAGAGCCACCCCAAACGCTAGAGAAATGGCGCCCGCTATTCGCGCAGGAGTTGCAGGCGGTGGATGCGGTGATTACGCAGATGGCGCAGAGCGATACGGTGCTGATTCCGCAGATTGCCGGGCATATTATTACCTCTGGTGGGAAGCGGCTGCGGCCGATCTTAACGCTTTTGAGTGCGCAGCTCTTTGGCTATGACGGGAAGCGGCATGTGAATCTGGCGGCGGCGATTGAGTTTATCCACACCGCGACCTTGCTGCATGATGATGTGGTGGATCAAAGCGCGCTTAGGCGTGGGCGCGATACGGCGAATGCGCTGTGGGGCAATGCGGCGAGCGTGTTGGTGGGGGATTTTCTGTTAAGCTGTGCGTTTCAACTGATGGCGCGCGATGATAATGCGCGAGTGCTGCGGCTGCTTTCGGATACCTCGGCGATTATTTCTGAGGGCGAGGTGATGCAGCTGGCGGCAGAAAAAGATGTGGCGATTGATGCGGAGACGTATCTAGCGATTGTACGGGCGAAGACCGCGCAGCTTTTTGCTGCGGCGTGCCAGATTGGGCCGATGGTGACGGATAGCGGTGAGGCGGCGGAGCAGGCGCTGTTTGACTATGGCATGGCGCTCGGGATGGCGTTTCAGATTACCGATGATGTGCTGGATTATGCTGCCGAGCAGGAAGCGCTGGGCAAAGAAATAGGCGATGATTTCCGCGAGTGTAAGATGACGCTGCCGGTGATTGTGGCCTATGCGAAAGGCGATGCGGACGAGCAGGCATTTTGGCAGCGTACGCTCGGTGAAGGCGATCAGCAGGACGGCGATTTAGATACGGCGATGGCGCTGGTTGTGAAACATGGCGCGCTGGAGGCGGCCGCGGAACAGGCCAAGCACTATGCCGCTAAAGCCGAGGCGGCGCTTGCGGGCATGCCAGACGGTGCGGTGCGGGAGGCGTTGATGGAGATTGCCCGCTTTGCGGTGGCAAGGGTGTTTTAAATTCTACTATTTTCGCCACATACTAGCGAATTTAATGCCGTAAAAGAGGTGGGGCAGTAGGCTTAATTGCTAATTTCAGCGACGGCGGCGACTTCGACGGCGGCATTCATCGGCAGTGAGGCCACGCCATACGCCACGCGGGCATGCGCGCCGCGTGCTTCACCCAATACGCTTAAGAACAGTTCAGATGCGCCATTGGCGACGACATGCGGCTCGGTGAAATCGGGTGTGCTGCTGACGAGGATTTCGATACGCAACAGGCGCTTTACGCGGCTTAAATCGCCACCACAGGCATGCTGCATCTGTGCTAATACATTGATTGCACAGGTTTTTGCCGTGTCTTGCCCTGCTTCGAT
>JANQQO010000059.1 GCA_028289305.1 Rickettsiales bacterium
CCATCGCATCATCAATCGTGCCCCCCAGCACCACGTATTTCCCCACATCTTCCACCACCACAATCTGGCAATGCCCGCCCGATACCAGCAGCAATAAATACGGAAACGCCACATCATCACTCAAACGCGGCGTCAGCGCATGCCCCTCTAAGTGATTCACCGCAATGCACGGCGCGCCGGTCGCCGCAGCAATGCCCTTGCCCAGCATCACGCCAACGATCAGCCCGCGAATCAGTCCTGGTCCAGCCGTCACAGCCACCGCATCCAGATCGCCATAATCACAGCCCGCCTCCGCCATCGCCTGCGTGATAATTGGAGCCCCATGCGCGATATGCGCCCGCGCGGCGATCTCCGGCACCACTCCGCCATAAGGCGCGTGCTCCTTCACTTGCGATAGCACCACATTCGATAAAATCTGCCGCGCATCATCCACCACCGCCGCCGCGGTTTCATCACAACTCGTCTCTATACCCAGAATTTTTACCATACACACATCCTGCCGTATTTTTCTGCTTTCCTCCGCACAGAATATCCCTATGGTACAGCTATGCAAAAAACGCAAGCGGCAAATGTCGTCTGTCCTGCCCAAATCCGCATTGGTACACGCGGTAGCAACCTCGCCGTTGCGCAAGCCACTGAGGTGAAAAATCGCCTCCTCGGCGCCTATCCGGAGCTCACCCAGAGCCAAATCGAAATCATTAAAATCACCACCACCGGTGATAAAATTCAAGATCGGCATTTAGCCGAAATCGGCGGCAAAGGCCTGTTCACCAAAGAACTGGAAGAACAGCTGCACTCCGGCGAAATCGATATCGCCGTCCATTCCATGAAAGATATGCCGGCCGAATTACCTGAAGGCATGGTCATCGACTGCATCTTAGAGCGCGAAGACCCGCGCGAAGCCTTCCTCTCTCCTGTGGCCGCCACCATCGATGCCTTGCCCAAAGACGCCACTATCGGCACCTCCTCAGTCCGCCGCCAGGCCCAGCTCTTAAGCCTGCGGCCAGATCTCACCATCATGCCCTTCCGCGGCAATGTCTTAACCCGCCTGCGCAAGCTGGAAGAAGGCGTGGTCGATGCCACCCTGCTTGCGGTTGCCGGCCTAAAGCGCCTCGATCTTACGCAGCGCATCACTTGCTGCGTACCACCAGATACCATGCTCCCAGCCGTCGCCCAGGGCGCTATTGGTGTAGAGTGCTTAGAATCAAACACCCATATCCTCCGCGTACTCGCCAATATCGACCATGAACCAAGCCATGTCTGCGTGCGTGCCGAGCGCGCCTTCTTAACCGCGATGGGCGGCTCCTGCACCACGCCCATTGGCTGCCTGGCAGAACTCTCCGATACCGGCACCCTTTCCCTCCGTGCGATGATCGCCGCTACCGATGGCTCCGTCTGCTATACCGCCACGCGCGAAGGCACAGCAGAGGATGCCGCCACACTCGGCACCGATGCCGGCGAAGAACTCCACCATAAAGGCAAAGACATTTTGGAATGGTATAGTGAGTAATTTTTCTATTCTTATAACGCGCCCGGAGCCAGATGCCTCTACATTGGCTGCCACGCTCCATGAAAAAGGCCACACCACCCTCATCGACCCTCTGCTCACTATCGAGCCTACTTTGGGTGCAAAGCCGCAAGTGCTCGCCGCCCTCTCTAACGCCCCGCAAGCCATCCTCATCACCTCCGCCAATGCGGTGCGTACCCTCGCCCAGTTCACCGATATCCGTGATATCCCGCTGCTTACCGTTGGCGATGCCTCGGCAGAAACCGCCACGCGCCTCGGCTTCACCACGCTCCATTCCGCCAATGGCGATGTGAATGATCTAGCAGCCCTGGCCAAAGAAATCTGCAGGCCGAAAAAAGCACCCCTCCTCCACATCGCCGGCAGCATCACCGCAGGCGACCTCTCCGGCATGCTTGAAGAATCCGGCTTCACCATACAGCGCATTCCTGCCTATGAAGCCGTCCCCACGCCTGAACTTTCCGATGCCACCACCGCCGCGCTCATCAATTGCGAAATCGATATCGCCCTGTTCTTCTCGCCACGCACCGCCCAAATCTTCGACCAGCTCATCATTGAACCCAAACGCGAATATCTGATGAAAAACATCGACATGCTCGCATTGAGTGAACGCGTCACCTCGGCCCTACCCTGGCGCAGCATCCATATTGCCCCCACTCCCACCACCGAGGCATTACTCGCATTGATTGATACAATAAAATCCGATAGGATGCCCTGATCATGGCACGTAAAAAACCATCCGCATCCAACAAACCCGCTACCCGCGCAAAGCCCGCAGCGAAAGCGAAACCTACTGCTACAAAAAGCACCAGCCCGCCTCCCGCCGAACCACGCCGCTGCCGAGGCTGTGGTGTGCTTACCTTTTTTGCCTTTCTCCTCACCTGGGCTGCACTCGCCGCAGGCACGTATTATTACGAACATATACGCCCGGATCAAACCGCCGCCTACGAATCCCGCATCACCGCACTCGAAGAACGCCTCAATATGCTGAGTGACAACGTCACTTCCTTAAATCAAGAAGTCACCCCGCCAGAGGCCCTGCCACCCAGCCTGGCGGGTAGTTCCACCACGCTGGAAGTCGTCAAACAAATCCCGAGCCAAGAACTCGCCGTGCTGGAAGAACGCCTCACTGCCCTTGAAGCACAATCCCCAGATCTCTCCAGCTTAGAAGAAAAACTCCTCACCACATTGCGCAGTGATCTGGAAGAAAAAACCCGCTCCTTAAGCACCCAGCCCAGCACCGATAGCCAGGCCATTCCGCAAATCACCGCCTGGCTGCATCTGCGTGAACGCGTCCATGCCGGCGCCCCATATAACGCCGAGCTCAGCCTGTTTAAAAACACCCTTCCCGAAGCGTCCTCTTTGCATGATACGCTCGCTCCTCTCGCCCCCCATGCCGACAGCGGCCTGCCATCACATCAGCAGCTTAAAACCCGCTTCCCTAGCGTTATCCACGCCGTGCTCCACCCCGCTGGTACTTCGGAAAAAGAAAGCACCACCTGGAACCGCATCACCCAGCAACTCTCCCGCGTCATCACCATTCGCAAGCTCGATGCTGAGGGCGCTACGCCAGAAGCCCTGCTCACCCGCGCAGAACACGCGCTAGAAAAAGAACAGCTCGGCGAGGCGCTGGGAGCATTAAACCAACTCCCCACGCCATTGCCTGATGCCGCAGATAGCTGGCGCGCTGAGGCCACCACCCGCCATAACGCGCTCCAAGCGCTAGAATCACTCTATACCGCACTCAGCCAGCACACTGCCGAGGATGAATAATGCTGCGCCTCCTCATTTTCTTCCTCCTCCTCGCCACCCTCTCCCTCACCGGCGCCTGGCTCCTTGATAACGATGGGCCAGTCAGCATCACCTGGCTCGGCTATCGCATCGACACCACCGTCATGACCCTACTCACCGCGGTCTTCCTCCTTCTGCTCACCGCCATTTTCTGCACCCGCTTCCTATTCTGGATCACCCATTTGCCAGAACGCATTTCCTTACGCCGCGCGGGCGGTAAGCAAAACCAAGCACTCACCGCACTCACTGAGGGCTTCACCGCCATCGCCGCGGGTGATGTCGACCACGCCAAGCGCGCTACCAGCAAAGCCACCAAGCTCCTCGGCAATCAGCCCCTCGCCTTGATGCTCGCTGCTGAAACCGCGCGCCTGCAAGGTAATGAGAAACTCACCAAACAGCGCTATACCGCTTTGCTGGAAAATAAAACCACCGCCTTTGCTGGCCTTAAAGGCTTGTTGCAACAAGCCCGCCGCCAGGGGGATATGCAAAAAGCCCTCGAGCTTGCGGAAGAGGCCTATCACAACAATACTGACGCCACCTGGCTGCCGCCTATCCTGCTCGAATTATACCAATACCATAACCGCTGGGATGATATCGCCACCCTGCTAAAACGCCTGAATCCTAAACACTACCCTGATATCGATATCGCCCATCTCACCGCCATCGCCCAATATATGCAGGCGCGCATGCACTATGAAAAAGCCGCCTATGGCGAGGCCTACACGCTCCTCTCCGCTGCACACAAAGCCCTTCCGGAATTCGTACCCATCACTATCCTATATGTACAAACCACCCTCAAGCTGCAAAAAACACGGCGCAGCAAAACTATCCTTAAAGAAGCCTGGCGCCACACGCCACACCCCGATCTCACCGATAGCTTCTTTGACCTGCACGCAGAGGTTAAACCCAAAACCCTCCTCACTTACGCTGAAAAACTCGCAAACGGGAACCCCTCAGATCCAGAAAGCCACATCCTGCTGGCGCGCGCCTCCATCGTTGCTGAGCGTTATAACAAAGCCCGCAATCACCTTAAACAGGCGATGGAACACCGCGAAACCGCCTCGCTATTTGAACTAATGGCAAAGATAGAAACATCCGGCCCAGAGCCAGACCCAGCCGAAGCCGCCCAGTGGCGCGATAAAGCAAAACAGGCCTCGCCCGACCCCAGCTGGGTATGCCAACAATGCCACACCGTGCACGATGCCTGGCAGCCCGTCTGCCGCCACTGCCATAGCTACTTAGAAATTGCTTGGGTAACACCCACGCTCGCACCAGAAAAACTGCCCCACGCCGACGCGGCGTAAATACAAAGTGTCATGCTGAATTTATTTCAGCATCCACCGCGCATCTGCAACAGCTGTATCAGTTGATAAGTGGATCCTTAAACAATACCGGATCAAGCCCGGCACATGGTTCAGGATGACATATGAGGCTAATCTACTAAAAAAAGCGTATAGTGTCGCTTATCTGAATCGTACTAGTGCAGCTTATCCTGCGGCGCCTCTTCACCTTTTAGCGCCTCTTCTATCGCGCCCATATCCGCGACCGGAGATAACATGCTCGCAAGCAACTGCCCCAGTGGTCCATATTTCTCTGCACCCGCTTTGCGCCCATCAAAAATAATGCGATCCTCATACCCGCTGATCCACAGCGCCTCTGGGTTGCGGCGCGCCACAATCAAATCTCCCTGGAAGGACGTATCTGGCGTACGGTGCGCCTTTAACACCACTAACCCATCACCAATAATCGCCTTTAACATCGCCTGCGCTTCTTTAGGAATCTCCACCCCAAGCGCAGCAAAATCCGGTCCGTCAATCACCGACACCATCTCTAACTTGCCTGCCTCGGTCGACATCACAAAGCGCGATTTCTCAATGCCAGAAAGCCCTTTTTGCGAATCTTTATGTATCCGCCACGCTTCCTCCACCGGCACGGCAAAAATCCGGTGACCTTCAATTTCCCGACATTGGAAGAAATAGTGGTTATTAATCCCAAGCCGCTTCAGCTCAATCTGCAAGCGCCGCAGCACCTCCGCATCATCATTCACACTATCAATAATCGGCGTCTGATTCTCTAGCGTCACAAACGGATAACTCTTCAAGCGCTGAATCGCCTTCTCCGTCACCGGAATGCGCGCAAACTGACCCGTAGGCTTAATAATATATTGCCCGTTCTCATCCTTCTGCAACAGCTCATCTGGGTGTGTGAAATGTACCATAAACGCCAGATTCACATCCGGATGCAGCTCATGGAATAAATCCAACATCGCAAAGAAATTATCGTCAAAACGATAAGGAAAAAATGCCAGCTCTTTGGTACCAATACGAATCGTCCGCACCCCAGCATCCGCAAGCCCATCGAGATAATCGAACAGATTCTTGTTCGATAACACCATTGGATCACCGCCCGAAAGCAGTGCTTCACGAATGGGAAACTGCCGCTCTTCTGAGTTTAAGATATGTTTATCTTTCGCCGTCAGATGCTCGGTTGTATGCCCATTTTCTCCATTAGCACCATTACCATTATGCCCGTTCAGTGCCTCTTGCACCTCTTGATGTGCCGCCGACACCGACGCATTATGCTGCTTGATATAATTCGTAATCTCCGAAATACCGGCGATGTCTTTCTCCGTCTTGCTCGTCAAAAAATCTGAGCGGTAGCAATAGCGACACCACGAACTGCAGGTACGCACCACATAGAGCAACACCAGCTCATATTTATGTAACAGGCCCGGCACCGGGCTATATTTCAATTGATTCGAGGGGTCCTTCTCGCCCGTCAGATCATCCATCTCCTCCGGCCGCGCCTTGATCAGGTTGCTAATGCCCTCACTAGTTGCCGCTAATTCCAGATAATGCTTAGTCGCACGTGGTGGCAAACGGTCCGACACACCCGCTTTTTTAAGCGCCGTAATCTCTTTATCTGAATAGAGCTTCACCCCTCCACGCCGCACATGCCGCTCATAACCGTCCAGGTCATGGGCAATATAGCGGTGGAATTTTGTCTCTTGAATCAGCTGCCGTATATTGTTCAAACGCACGTTTTTCTCGCGTTTGTTACGGCGCTGTTTTTTAGCGGCACCGGCCGTATCAGTCATGCATGTTCCTCCCTATGCATTCTTAAA
>JANQQO010000061.1 GCA_028289305.1 Rickettsiales bacterium
GCATGTTCCTCCCTATGCATTCTTAAATGGGGTTGTAGCGCGCGCGATTCTACGTATAACTAATCAAAAAACAAGCGGAAATCCAGTACTTTCCGAGCTTTCTATTGTGCGCCGCAACATAACCCTCCTTTCTAAGAACCCCCTAAAATGCAGAAATCCTATCAACCGCAGGTTATGGTGCAGCGCATCATTTTACCGCAAAAAATCCCACATTACTCACAAAAATCATACACGCCACTATATATCCTTACATAATGACGTCACTATACCATATTATTTTCATATTTCTAGAAATATCGATTCTTCGGCAACTTATCTGCAATATCTTATTTGCAGAAGAGAAACTCTGTGGTATAACGGGTTGATATTATGCGCCGGCGTATTTACCTTTGGTTGAGTTGGTTAACATATTATGCACCGCTGCATCACCTTTTTAAAACACGCTAGCAAGGAGCTCATACATGGCTAGAAACGTTCTCATCGTTGACGACTCTCCCACCATGCGTAATATGCTGAAAGTCGCTATGCAACAGGAGGAATTTGATATCTCCACAGCACAAGACGGCGAAAAAGCTTTTCAGGTCGCCGAAAATCAATCTTTTGATCTCATCATTACCGATATCAATATGCCCAATGTCGATGGTATTGAGCTCATTCGCCAGCTGCGCGCCTCGGAAAAGCATAAATTCACGCCCATTCTCGTGGTCACCACTGAAGGCGGCGATGAAATGAAGCAAGCCGGTAAAGCCGCTGGCGCTACCGGGTGGATTGTTAAGCCCTTCCAGCCAGAAGCCCTCTCCCGCGCGGTCAGAAAAATCTGTAATATCGACGCGTAAGAGCGTATATAGTAGGCATATGTCCTCTCCTTCCACGGCAAAAGCACCGCCCGCTACCACCAAGAATCTTGAGCTGTTAAAAAAATGGCTCAGCGTGGCAGAATCCCAAATCTGCTCGCTTGAAGTGCTCTCCGCCCAGCTTCCAGAAGTCAGCCAGCGCATGGAAAGCGACATGGAAGAGATCACGCAAACCTTCGTGCATATGGCCTCTGATATCCGCGCCTATGACGAGAGCGTTAAACAAATACGCAATATTGCTGATAGCGCCGAGCCCGACGAAACCGCAGAAGAAACACTCACACAAGGCCTTGAAGCGCTGAAAACACTGCTAGCAGAAGAAGGGGCTGCCGTTTCTCCCGCGGTGTTGAAAAAAATCGATGGTCTGATTGACCGCTCCACGCATCATGCAGAAGAAACCTCTGCCGCGCTGGAAGTCGCCGCTAAAGTATCGGAGGAAATCTCCAACTCCCTCTCCAAAATCATCATGGCGATGCAGTTTCAGGATTGGGTGGCGCAAAACCTCGTCATCACCGTCAATGTGCTCAACGCCAATATCACCTATCTTAAAGAAGAAATTGATGTCACCATCAAAGCCCTCGATAAGGTCGAACAACATGCCCGGCTTGATCCAATTTTTGCCAAAACCCTGGTGGAACACTTCAAATTGGGCGAGCTGCAGCGCAAATTCGTCGACCACCTCATCACCCATGAATATATCAAAGATGGTGCCGAAATCGGCTTCAATCCATTAGCCGCCGTTAAAAACGACGATGAAGACGGCGTAGACTTATTCTAGCGGCTACACCCGCGCAACCATCGCCTCTGCCACTGCTTCAATAAACCCTTCTGTGGTCAGCCCCTCTGGCCCTGCCAGGTCACGCGTTGCCTTGCCTTCCGCCATCAGCCCGTAAAGCGCCTCACGCAGCGCGCCGGTAAACTTCTGCACCTGCTGCTCCACCTCGCCTCCGGCCAGATGCGCACTATGTCGCATCGCTTCAATCAGCGCATGCGCGAGCCCCAGCGGGTTCAGCGAGGTTTCCTCTCCTGCTAGCCGCGCCTTATCCATATCTGCTACCGTGCCATGCGATGCCTCAAACTCCTTAATCGGCACCCCATCCTCGGTGCGCCCAATCAGCGCCGAAGAAATAAATCCCGGTGAGCGATGTACCTGGCTCATCAAATCGGTCAGCATATCGCCATCATAATTATGTGCCGCCATAGCAAATCCGCCATCCTTCCATTTCACCAGCTGCATCGCCGCAGCGTCAGAAATAATATGCTCGAGCTCCCCACCAGTGTGCTCTAACAACCCCTTCTCAACAAATTTGGCTTTATACTCCGCATCAAACACCGTTTTCATAATCTCCCAGAACGGCTCCTGCCATTTAAACACCGTCTTTTTGGTCACTACATAGGGCGTTACACCCGCTTCCAGCGCACGCGCAAAAAAGTGATGCGCCAGATCCTTCACTGGATCCAGCGGATTATGATACGTCACCACCGTATTACGTGCGCCCGGCAATTCCCGTTCATCCACGGTCACCGGCTCTCCGCCACCTGCTGGCGTAAACGTCGTGGTCACCTTGCCCGGCCCCACTTCTTTCCAGCCACCGCCATATTCACCGCCCACCGCCTGGCGTTCAAACAACACCGGGTTCTTATACCCGAGCTCAATCCCTGGAATATGAATCGTATCACGGCTAATCGTAATCCCATTCCAGCCGCGGCGCATCGCCCCATTCGGTGAGCCCCAGGCCTTACTCAGCCCCCATTCCTTCGCCTGCTCCTCGGTCGGCGTCACCGTCGGCTCTTTAAAAATCGCCTTCAGGCGCCTGCCTGCATCCACCGCATCCTGCAGCACCTGATCTTTCGTATCATCCCGATGCTTCGCACTCAGGTCAAAAAACTCCCATGCGTCAATATCCACATGCGGCCTAATCCACTTATCCAAAATACATTCCATCGCATAGCGGGTCATCTCCTGCCCGCTAATATAGACCATCGGTGGCGCAATAATCTTCTGTGACATTAGTTAACCCTCCATTATTATAGTCGTTTTAATTAAGCATTTATGCGCTAGCGAAAATGTCTATTTGCGAGAACCGGAACGGATCGTATATGAAATACTTGAGTACCGGAAGCGCAGCAAGTAGGCATTTGCAGCAAGCAGAAATGCT
>JANQQO010000067.1 GCA_028289305.1 Rickettsiales bacterium
CTCTCCTCCTTTCTCGGCACCGAGGTCACCGCCCAGCCCGGCCGCCAATACGAGCTCGATGAGGAATATTTCTCGCGCGTTGAGGCAATCAATTTCGCCCTCGCGCATGATGACGGCCAGGCCGCGTGGGAGCTAGAAGAGGCGGATGTGGTGCTGGTGGGCCCCTCTCGCACCTCCAAAACGCCCACCTGTGTCTATCTCTCCTATCGTGGGATTAACGCCGCCAATGTCCCTTTCGTTGCCGGTATTCCACTGCCGGAAAATCTCTTCACCCTGCGCCACCCACTGGTGGTTGGCCTGGTGATTTCGCCTGAGCGCCTGGTGCAAATCCGCAAAAGTCGCCTCGCCACGCTTAATGAAACGCGTGAAACATCCTATATTGACCTGCCCGCGATTAAAGATGAAATCACCGAAGCGCGCCAGCTCTTCACCCAGTATAATTGGCCGGTGATCGACGTTACCCGACGCTCGATCGAAGAAACGGTGGCACAAATCGCCAACCTGTTGAAGAATCACAGAAGAAAACAAGATGATTAAGCCGCCAACCATCAAAGCGGCGGTGATCGGCCATCCCATCGCCCATTCCCTCTCGCCGCATATCCATGGCTTCTGGCTGGCCGAGCATGGGGTGAACGGCGCCTATGCCGCGATCGATGTGGCGCCAGACCAGCTCCAGCACTTTCTTCGCACTACGCTGTTTGAAGAAAACTTCGCCGGCATCAATGTCACCGTGCCGCATAAAGAAACCGCGCTTTCCTTCATCGATGAGGCGGTGTTCACCGCCGAGCTTGCCGGCGCGGTCAACACCATTGTGGTGCGTGGTCGCCGCCTGATCGGCAGCAACACCGATATTGTCGGCTTCGTCGAAAATATTGACGCCCATGCGCCCGGCTTTGATTTTACCACTCAAAAAGCCGTGGTGCTCGGTGCTGGCGGTGCGGCGCGCGCGGTGGTGATTGCCCTTACCGAGTTGCGCAAATGCCCAGAGGTGCTAGTAGTGAACAGAACGGTTGAGAAGGCCGAGGCACTCTGTCATCTCACCAAAGAAACCGAAAAACGCGTACGCGCCATTCCTTGGGAGCAGCGCAGCGCTGTGCTGCAGGATACCGGCCTGCTCGTTAACACCACCACGCTCGGCATGGTGGGGCAAAACCCGCTCGAGATAGATCTGAAAATTTTGCCCAAAACTGCGCTGGTTAACGATATTGTCTATAATCCGTTGCAAACCGAATTGTTAAAGAGTGCGGCAGCGCGTGGAAACACCACGATAGACGGGCTTGGCATGCTGTTGCACCAGGCCGTGCCAGGGTTTGAAGCCTGGTTTGGCAAAACCCCAAAAGTCACCAAAGCCTTGCGCAAACACGTGCTTAACGCCTTGGTTGAGCGCAATGCCTGCGAGGCGTAACATGCAGCGCCTCGGTCTTACAGGTTCGGTCGGTATGGGAAAAAGCTTCGTCGCTGAATGCTTTGCCGAATTAGGCATCCCGGCGTTTAATGCCGATGATGCGATCCACGCCCTGCTCGCGCCGGGCGGTGCGGCGGTGGATGAGGTGGCGGCTGCCTTCCCTGAAGCGCATCATAACA
>JANQQO010000068.1 GCA_028289305.1 Rickettsiales bacterium
GGTTATGAGCCTGACGAGCTACCGGGCTGCTCTACCCCGCGTCAAAGAATTGCCTTGAAAAGGAGAGTGTTTGTAACGCAACTCCGCCCTAGACGCAACCCCTCATCACGCTATAATGGCGTTTTATCACAAAAACACACACTCTATGCAATCCATCACCTTCCTTTTTACCTTTATCACCGTATGGTCACTGGTGATGTTTTTGGTGCTCCCGTTTGGTGTGCGTCCCCCAGAAAACCCCAAGATAGGTCAAGCCGATGGCGCGCCAGATAACCCGCGCTTCTGGCGTAAGGTAGGCATTTCCGCCGCCATCGCCCTCATCCTCACTATATTATTTCACGCCGTATTCTTTGAGCAATTTACTGAGTGGTTGCGTGCTGTCTAACGCAGGTCGCCGTACCCCATCCTCTAAATCCTGCTGATACAGTGCGACAATCTTTTCATACAGCACCTCCTTCGGCACGATGCTCTGCCGATTTTTCTCCAGCACCAACCACGGATCATCCCAATAAATAATGCCCCAGCCATATTCTTCTAACATTGCGTATACGCTACTTAAAGGCACCGGGGGAAATGGCACAGGCCGAAGCATAAACATAGGCTTTGACATTTTTATAACAGCAATATCAAGCTCAGAAAGTGGTAAGGATTCTATTTTATATACACGCTCACGTTTTGCGATATGCGGCCCTACCCAGCGTGTTATACCAATACCCTTTTCCTGAGGAACTGTTTCTAAAAACTCTTGCAACTCTCTAAATTCAGGGTCAAACGACCACTGCATATCTTTTTGAAAAAATAGCTTTGTATTTGCTGAAATGAGAGGCGCCACCACGAGCAGCATAATCCCTACATGAAATAATGCGATTGCTATGGGGATCTCCTGTAAAACAGGTAATGATTTAGGTAAAAAACGCCGCAATACCATCACTCCAACACATGCAGCAATAATCATCGCCGGCATCATCGTGGAGGCGTGGTAAAAGATAATGTTGCGTGGAATGGAGCTCTCTGAATAAATGGTTGCTGCTAAGTCCGCGCTTGCAGGTAACAAAAACATGAAACCTACCAGTGGCATCAGAAACAGCGGCAAGAAAAGCTTCGCGTAGTAAATAAGGTTAAGCGTATGAAAAGGAAATAGAAACAACGCCACTAACGGCCCTGGCCATGGTGAGTGTAGCCAGGAATAGCGCGAGATAGACCGTGTAAAACGATTCTGATCTTTAAGTCCTTGTAAGTCTGTAAACATCGGGTGCGCTTCGCCTCCACGAAAAAATGGCATGATATGGGCTATCACCACATACACGGCCACCAATCCACACGCAGCAATCACCCCGCCACGACGCCATTCCTGATGATACCATCCCCACAGAATGCCAAATCCAGCAACCGCCACGCCAAAATGCTCCTTCGCCAATAATAGTCCCGCAAGACAGGCCACAAAAACCCTAAATCGCTTTGCCACCAATGCCCATAGTGCGATCGCAAACAGTGGCACCGCCAGCGTATGATCCTGTATGCTAAACAGCGTGGCATAAAGCGTAATCGGGTTTAACAGATAGATCAGCGACCAGGTGAATGCCTCCTGTGGCTTCACCCCCAAGCGCATGCATGTAGCAAACAAGGGCAGGGCGGTAAACGCCATACACACCACATGCACAATAATCAAAAACTCAGGCGCAAACCCACTCAGCCGGAAAAATGGCGCTAAAATAAAAATCAGCGGGGAGAAGTGAAATGCCAGCCACGACGTATCCGCCTTATACGGAAAACTCGTGCTATTGAGCGGCCATTCGCCATTCCCCGCATACCACAAAATTTGAATAAAACTCCCGAAATCCGCGGTGTGGTAGCCAAATCCCCAAAAACGTATGAAATCGATATTCGCGAATACAAGCGTATAAATACCCACCACTACCAATAACGCACGCCGATAAAAGCGTATTTTATCAGGTGCGGGAGGGTTTACTTGCTGCCCTTCTTGCTGCTGGTGCACCACCTGACGAAGGCGTCCGGGCAATCCTCCAAAAAACTGAAAAATACCCAGCACCCGTTGCAGCATGATTTATACCCTAAGCAACCCAATCACATCCTGCACGTCGTGCAGATGCGCTTCTGCCATGCTGCCGGCTTTTTCTGCGCCCGCACGCAGTACGCCATCCAAATATCCGGGGTCCGCCATTAAGCGCCGCATCTCTGCGGTAATAGGGGAGAGCGCTTCCACCGCTGCCTCAGCCAATGCGCCTTTAAATTCAGCGAACCCACTCGTGGCAAACTGCGCTTCGGCCTCTTTGATGCTCACATTCATCAGCGCCGCATAGATTGTCAGCAGATTCGCCGCCTCCGGCCGCCCCTCCACATCATATGTCACCCCTTCTGCCGCATCTGATTTTGCCTTTTTAATCTTCTTCGCAATCGTATCTGCATCATCTGTCAGATTAATTCGCGCATAATCCGAAGGATCGGATTTGCTCATCTTCTTCGTCCCATCTTTTAGGCTCATCACCCGCGTCGCCTCGCCCAAAATCAGCGGCTCAGGGATCGGAAACACCTCATTCTCATAATGCCGGTTAAACGCGCCGGCAATATCGCGCGCCAGCTCCAAATGCTGCTTCTGGTCATCACCCACCGGCACATGCGTTGCGTGATAGAGCAGAATATCCGCCGCCATCAACACCGGATAGCTATAAAGTCCCAGCACGGCATTATCCCGCTTCTTCCCCGCCTTCTCCTTAAACTGCGTCATACGATTCAGCCAGCCAAGCGGTGTATGACAGCTCAAAATCCACGCCAGTTCTGAATGCCCTGGCACGGCCGATTGATGAAAAATAATGTGCTGTTCTGGGTCAATCCCGCAGGCAATATAAGCTGCGGCCATGGTGCGTATGTGTTCTGCGAGCGTAGCAGGATCTTGCGCTACTGTAATCGCGTGCAAATCCACGATGCAAAAAATGCACTCATACTGCTTTTGCAGCCCTACCCAGTTTTTAATCGCTCCGAGATAATTCCCCAGATGCAACTGCCCCGTCGGCTGCACGGCTGAAAACACGCGTCCACTCATGCCGCTAAAATACGCGAGCGACACCAAGATGGCTAGTATTTTTGGCTAAGGGAGTCGTAGACATAAAAAAACCCCGCCGCCAATTAAGGCGACGGGTGTTTTCGTAGAGCATCACGCCGATTCAGCGTCATCATCAGATGAATCGAGCTTATTCGGAGTGATAATAATGCCATGCGGGTTCATGACAAGCATCGGTGCATACTGTTCCGGACGCTGATGGTGAATCAATACCCATCGTGCATGAGGATTGTCCGCCACTGGAAACCCACAACCACGGGATTCTCCAAGGTATCTGTGCTTACCGTCTTCTGCGCAAACGTAGACATAGGTAACACTTTGCCCAAGTAGGTGCTCCCAACGGTTGTGGCCCGGCATATCCGAGGATTCTCTCGCCAAGGCGTCGCTCAGGGTACTCTTATCAACCAATGTTCTTTTAGAATCATTCATTTCCGTTTACTCCTGTAAACAAAGCCCGAACGGGCAAACAACAGAAACACTCACCGACGCCGGAGAGTGGTCTTTTAGCAAAATCGCTAAGAATATGTAAAGTATATCAAATTTTATCTATTTTATCAAGTAAAATAGCGTGCTAAATATCGCTATATTTCAATAGAATAAAATATAAATAGAGCAAAAAAGGGCGCGCGCCACACGCAACACAGGCATGTATGCGTGCATTTCTACACGCCACTAAAATCAGAAAATTAGGGAAAATAGACGCGCTATTTCTTGGCGTCAGATTTTTTGCTATCGGCTTTTTTTGCTGGCGCTTTCTTGGCCGCGGGCTTTTTTGCTGCAGGTTTTTTCTCTGCTGCCTTTTTAGGTGCGGCTTTCTTTGCTGCGGGCTTTTTCGCCTCTTCTTTTTCTGCTGGGGCAGGGGCCTTTTTAGCTTCCTTCTTGGCCTCTTTCTTTGGCGCTTCTTCTTTCGCGGCTTCTTCTTTTGCCTTGGGTGCAGCCTTTGGCTTCGCAGCAGGTTTCGCCTTTGCTTTACCTTTTGCTGGTGCAGAGGCCACCTTTAACGTACCCAGCTGCAGCGCTTTCACTAATTTCGTTAAGCGACTCGTCTTACGCGCTGCGGTATTGGCCTTCATCACGCCTTTTCTCACCGCGCGGCCCAGTTCCTTCTGTGCCACACGCAGTGCATCTTGCGCGGCTTCTTTATTATTATCGTTCACCGCTGCTTCCACCTTTTTGATAAAGGTGCGCACATGGCTACGCGCCGCGCGATTCCGCTCGGTACGCGTTGCGGTTTGCCGTATACTTTTTAATGTCGCCTTATGATGTGCCATATATCTTAACTCGTTGTATTACATCTCTTTAAAAAAGAGGCGCCATACATAATGCTAATCACCCGTTCCGTCAAGCAGTTTTGCGCTTCTTAGCGGTTTTCTTTGTAGGTTTAGTGGTTTTGCTTCCGCTCTTGGTAATTTTTTTCACCACTCCACGGGGTTTTGTTGCATTGTTTTCAATCGCATCCACTGCCGCCAGCGCCGTGATATTCAATATTTCCGACACGGTAGAATTCATCGGCACAATCTGCACCGGGTACTCCGTACCGATCAGAATCGGCCCAATCAGCGTGCCACCGCCCAGCTCTTGCAAGAGCTTAGAGGCAATATTCGCCGAATGCAGTGCCGGCATCACCAATACATTCGCCGGTCCAGACAGTCGGCAGAAAGGATAAAGCTGCATCAGCTCTTCATCCAGCGCCACATCCGGCGCCATCTCCCCGTCATATTCAAAATCCACCTTCTTGGTATCTAAAATCTCAATCGCTTTACGAATATGCTCGGTTTTCTGATGCAGTGGCTTACCAAAATTCGAGAAGGATAACAGCGCCACCCGTGGCTCATGTCCAAATTGTCGCGCTTTTTTCGCGCTCTCAATCGCAATGCCCGCAAGCTCCTCTGGCGTCGGCATCGCATTCACCGAGGTATCCGCAAAGAACACCGTCTGCCGGCTGCGCGATACCATCGCAGAAAGCCCTAACACCGGCTTATCCTTCTTCGCATCAATCACCTGTTGTACCGTGGTTAGCGTGTCGTAATAATTCCGCGTCAGCCCAGTCACCATCGCATCCGCATCACCACATGCCAGCATGCATGCTGCAAAAATATTCCGGTCATTCTTCACCAAGCGCACGCAATCGCGATGCAGCACGCCCTTGCGCTGCAATTTCTTGTACAAGAACTCAATATATTTATCGTTATCTTTGGTCAGCGCGGCATT
>JANQQO010000077.1 GCA_028289305.1 Rickettsiales bacterium
CGTTATCTTTGGTCAGCGCGGCATTGTGGATCTCAATCCCCTCCATCTTGCCCTTCAGCCCCGCTTGATCAATAAACTTCATGATGCGCTCTTTGCGCCCCACCAGCTTGGCCTTGCCATAGCTATTATCGCACCAAGAAAACGCAGCGCGAATAATCTGCTCTTCTTCCCCTTCAGCAAAAACGATGGTTTGTGGGCTATCTTTTACTCGGTCAAAAATCATCGTCATATTATTCGCTGTCGGGCTTAAGCGACCTGCAAGTTCTGCCTTATATTCAGCCTTATCCTTCGGCCGCCGCGCTACACCACTTTTCACCGCCGCTTCAGCCACGGCAGGCGGCACGGTATAAATCAACCGCGGGTCAAACGGCGTGGGAATAATATAATCCGGGCCATATTCCATCTTCCGCCCTGCATACGCTGCTGCCACTTCATCATGCACCTGCTCGCGCGCTAATTTCGCTAGCGCTTTTGCTGCTGCAATCTTCATTTCATCATTAATCGTGGTCGCATGCACATCCAGCGCCCCACGGAAAATATACGGGAAGCCGAGCACATTATTAATCTGATTGTTATAATCCGAGCGTCCCGTCGCCATAATCGCATCGCTACGCACTTCTGCCACTTCCTCCGGCGTAATCTCAGGATCGGGGTTCGCCATCGCAAAGATAATCGGCTTCTTCGCCATGCTTTTAACCATCTCTTGATTAATCGCCCCTTTGCCTGCCAGGCCATAAAACGCATCCGCCCCACGCATCGCATCTTCCAGCGTGCGCGCATTGGTCTTAATCGCGTGCTTCTGCTTCCATTCATTCATGGAGGCTTCGCGCCCCTCATAAATCACGCCCGTACGATCGACTAGCATGGCTTGCTTTAAGCCCATGCTTTTCACCAGCTCCAAACACGCAATTCCCGCCGCACCCGCGCCGAGCACTACCAATTTAATATCTGATAGCTTGCGCCCGGTGATATCCGCTGCGTTAATCAACCCTGCTGCGGTAATGATCGCTGTACCATGCTGGTCATCATGGAAAATCGGGATATCCATCACTTCGCGCAGTTTCTGCTCAATGATAAAACAATCCGGCGCCTTGATATCTTCTAAATTAATCCCACCCCAGCTTGGGCCCAAATAGCGTACCGCGTCGATAAATTTTTGTGGATCCTGCGTATCGACCTCAATATCCACCGCATCAATATCTGCAAAGCGCTTGAACAACACGGCTTTGCCTTCCATCACTGGCTTTGAGGCGAGTGCTCCCAAATTGCCTAAGCCCAACACCGCCGTACCGTTAGAAATCACCGCGACATAATTTCCCCGCGCGGTGTAGTCATACGAGGTTTCAGGATTATCTGCGATTTCTAAGCAGGGATAGGCCACGCCCGGTGAATACGCCAAAGAAAGGTCCCGCTGTGTCAGAAGCGGCTTGGTAGGGCTCATCTGCACCTTGCCAGGTTTCTCGCGCGTGTGGAAGCGCAGCGCATCATCTTTGGTGAAGGAAACGTTTTT
>JANQQO010000081.1 GCA_028289305.1 Rickettsiales bacterium
ATCTTCGTCGAACCCGGTGAGAATTTATCAATCACCCCGGTAATCCGGTCGTCAAACCGCGCACCAATATTGATCATCACGTCACAATCATGCATCGCCATATTGGCTTCATACGTACCATGCATGCCAAGCATGCCCAAAAACTGCTTATCCGTCGTGGGATAGGCGCCAAGCCCCATCAGCGTACTTGTGATCGGGAAGCCGGTCTTCTTTACAAACTCAATCAGCTGCTTGGAGGCCTTATCCCCCGCATTAATCACCCCGCCACCGCTATAAAACACCGGCCGCTTGGCGCCAGCAATACACTTCACCGCCTCCGCTACCTGCGCTGCATCCCCCTTCACCGCCGGGCGATAGGAAGCACGCCGCACCTCTTTACTAGCTGCGTCATATGTGCCCGTCATCAGCTGAATATTCTTCGGAATATCAACCACCACCGGCCCTGGGCGGCCGCTGCGCGCCACATGAAATGCTTCATGCATCACGGGTGCTAAATCCTCAATCTTCTTCACCAGGTAATTATGCTTAGTGCACGAGCGCGTAATACCCACCGTATCGGCCTCTTGGAACGCATCGCTTCCAATCAAATGCGTCGCCACCTGGCCGGTTAAACACACCACAGGAATGCTATCGAGCAGCGCATCGGTAAGCCCCGTCACCGTATTGGTCGCCCCCGGCCCAGAGGTCACAAGCACCACTCCCACCTTGCCGGTCGAGCGCGCATAGGCTTCTGCCGCATGCGCCGCACCTTGCTCATGCCGCACCAAGATATGCCGCACCTTATTCTGCTTGAACAACTCGTCGTAAAGCGGCAATACGGCTCCCCCAGGGTAGCCAAATACGGTATCTACCCCTTGATCCACCAATGCTCGAATAATAATGGCAGCACCATTCTGCTCCATCGCGCACGCCTCGCAACAACTCTAAAATTAAAGGAAAAGCCTAGATACAGGTTTTTTTACAGAATACCAAGGAATTTTCGTTCCGGATCTGGTTTTTTCGGGCGTAGCGGCATGGTTTCGTTATACACACATACCACATCCGGCCCGCTACGCAGGGTGAACTGGCTTGATACACGCTCCACCACCACGTAAGGCCCATTCATTCGGTAATTCACCACCGATTCACTACCATCCGGATCCACCAAGAAAAAGGCCGGAATCTCGGCATTCTTATTTTTGAATTCAAAATACGTAAATTCCCCATCATCAAAAATTTTGAGTGGCGAGATATACTCTGATCCAGAAAGGCTATAGCGGAAATTATACTTCTCAGGCGCAATATCAATATCCGGCCCCTCATCCAGCAAGAAACGCTGAATATCCTTATCCACCCCTTCGTTTGGGTAGTGGAAACGTGCCGCAAAAATCATCTCTGCGTCATCAATGCCTTCTGCTTCCTGCCCATAAAGCTCAAAATGGTAAATCCGCTTATTTGTAATAAGCGTCATATTTGTCGTCGCATCTTTCTCAATCGGCTTTAAGAACAAGCGATTGCCTGAGGGCGATACCTGCCATCCCAGCGAATCCCCCAGCGAAATCGTGGCAATCTCCTCACCCGGCGCCAGTTCAATGCTCGACTGATAGCGATAATGCCCCACAAATTTATACACCTCATTCGGGTCATAAACATAGGTCCGCAAACGATGGTCCGAGGCCACGGGCTGCGTCTCCTGTGTTGCCATCACCACATCAGGCAGCACTACAAGTGCCCCCATCAACATGGTGCAGAAAAACGTTATAACGCGATGTGTCCATATACTTTTCATAGTGCTGGCCTCAACTTTTTGCTGGTGATACCTCATAATTGGTCACTTCGAATTCAAGCGGTGAAAAACGCTCTTCATCTTTATAGTATATTACGTCGGGAAAACGCAAATCTACTTTTGCTGTCCAATACGATTTTTTTACTCCTTTAATCCCCTGTTCCGTAGTTTCAAACTCCACTAACACACGATGCACGCCGGGTTGCACCCGTCGTAGCAAACTTCTACGTGCAATCTGCACCGTGCCAACAGAGGCTTCCCGTGTTGTATGTTTCCGAAACCGTAACACCGGGCTATCTGGATTATCATCCGGATTTAAATATCTGCTATACACCCCATACGCTTCATCATTCGAATAGAGTTTTACGAACTCCAAATTCCGCTGCAGCAAATCAAAATCATAACTTTCACGTATCTCAATATAATGCCGCGCCAAATATTTAATCAGCGACTCATTCGGATCCTCCGTCTGCGTACCAATAGGGCGCAACACCGAATATTGTGTTGCCTTATCCCCCACTTCCACCACGAGCGGTATCTGCGTGGTAAGCGGCAACAGAGATAAAAACACCTTAAACGCAATAAACGCCGTCACTACAGACACTACCGTCAGCAATAAAAAGAACCCGCGCTGCACCGTCGGGTAAACGAAGCGTAGCGCATACCAATCCTGCGCATCTTTAAAATACTCACCACTCTTAATACTGCCTGTAATATCGCGGTGGAGTTCTACCTGCTTGTTCTTATCGCCCACGCTCGCTGTCTTTAAAAGTTCTTGTAAACCCAGTGGCAAAATATGCTATACTGAAACCATATACAACGCTATGCTATACTATCCATAGTGGTTTTGCTATGAATAATTGCAATATGTTGTATAACATGGGTAAGGAGCAGGGTAACATAATAAAATGCCTGATAATAACGTAGTGCTCCAAGGTGCCTAAATACACACAAGCCATAGCAAACCTGCTACACCAGCATTGCATATTGCTGCTCGTTTTCTTGTGCTGTCTGTTGTTTTCGTTTTCTGCAACAGCCAGTAACACCACCACGCCGTGTAAAGATAAAATTGCCTCTATGCAAGGCCCCTGGGAAGACGTCACCGGCTGCTACATCCCTGAATACCGTTTCCAACGCCCCAAAACCTGGAGCGATCCCAATAATGAAGAAGAGGGGAATGAGATGATCCCCAATGACCAAATCCTCAACGTTAATGTCGCTTGTGATCGTGGCATTAATGACTTTTCAATCTCTGGCAATGAGGCTGCACGCTGGTTTACCTGCGCTCGTGATGACTATATCGATGACGTTGATGAAATCTGTAACTACTTCATTACCTACCGCAACAATAACGTTACCGATGAATTTCCTATAGGTGAACCTTCCATCCGTCTTATTGACCTTAGCCTAGATAACTATATGCCGCTTAGCGACGCCGATAATCCCAACTGGTATGCCGAAGACCCTCCTCCTTCAGTCAACGAGCAACGTGCAAAAGTCGGACAAAAATTCAAACGGCAAAAATGCCTTGAATTATTTTTACAAGAATGGGCCCACCGTGGTGATTGCGGTGAAATCGTCCTCGATGATGCGCCCAGCGATGTCTCCATAAATAACTGTCAGATGGTACAAACCCATGACGCCCTCCGCAGCGAAATATTTGATGCTATGAATTTTCACGGCATCTCTTATGAAACGCAGGCAGTAGACAGCCAAGGAGACCTGGTAGTAGATAATAATGGAGATCCCGTTATGGCTGCTAACAACAGACGTGGCAACATCTTCCCTATGTTTAAAATGTGTCCCGCACGCGGTGGGCCACTATCCGGCACACCATTAGGGGAGGGCAAAAAAGTCACTGACCAATTGCTTGGCCAGCCGCCCAACTCTCCCTTCCAATCATGGAAAAAAGTTCATTTTCCCGTACGCGGCTGTCCCGCCTATGAAGGCGTTTCGCGCATGGGGTATTTTGGTCTAGAAGAGCATGTGCCCACTGGGTCGCGCCAATGCGACCTAAGCATTGGTCACCGCTATCCAGACAACAGGAATAAAGGCGGCGGTGAACCTAATGGCGCCCGTGCCTATGAAGATTTAAAAATTGATAAAGAAACGCTGATTCAATCGTCTGGGAGCGGCGGACCCGCAGGCGATGTATTGCGCAATATGCGCGCTAACCTTCCAACCCCACCAAGCGGTGTTCCCTATCCTGATTTTCAAGTAGGTATAACCGGGTCCGCCTTTGATAAAATCTGGCCAAGCATTTCACCCTATGACCCAACGCCGGAAACAAAAGCTGAAGAAAATAGCAATCCACCGCATATTCGTGTAGAGCGCATTCGTGAAGTCTGCCACCCTTATGCATTACGCACCAACACATATTCTTATCTAGAAGACACTGGTGGCGGCGAAACGCCCGTACCTAGAGTGGACACCCCACAAGGACTCGATATTGCACGTTGGTTTGGTTATAACAATGGCCGTTGCGAAAAATGGATCAACCACGCAAATTATCCAATTGATAACATCGACATACTTCAGATGCGCCTAGAACGCTTTGATGTATTATTCAATGATGCATTTCAAAGTGGAAGTAACTGCGAAGATTTTCAGTGCAGCTGCCCACCAGACGACCCCAGCACACCTGATATTGATGAATACCAAGTCTGTATAGATACCATTATCGTTCCAAACTATGAACGCTGGCTGAACTGCTTCCGAGAAGCACGCAACCTTGCCTGCGCAGTCATTGAACGTGAGGTCAGCAGCACACTGCCAAATGATCGCCTTGCAAACTACGATGCACTTCTTGATTTTTGGAATAACGAACGTTGGATGTACCCAGATCCAAATACACTTGCCATGACAGATATCGATTTTGCCAAGCAGAGTGATATACATCCCCCCAATACACGCCCTCCTGTAATGGCTCCAGCCGTTCCTTATCTTGTTCCGCCTTCTTCGGGCAATGCGTCGGAAAACAATCGGTTAGCAAGAGAGTCTCGAGATGCACGAGCACGCGAACGGACGGGCATCACAAACCAACCAACACGTGATAATATAGGCATCTTAGGCCCGCGTGGCTGCCATATTGGCGGTTGGTACGAGCTCATGCTCTATCAGGCCCGCTGCACCCGCCGCTTCGGCCTCAACTGTCTCTGCGATTATGAAAGCACCTTCCTCAAAGGCTCTGCCGAGCACTATGTATTAGAAGCCGCCGGAGCGAATCTCGATTACGTACAAGAAGGCGCCAGTACCAACTTGCCAATAAAGTGGCCTTTAGTTTGGCGCGGTTATGCCGGCCCCAATTATGCCGCAGGTGGCGACATCAAAGCCCGCCTGTGGGATTATCACCGCATGCGAGACCCGAATGACAATAGTAAATATTTCTTTCCTGAAGGCTATGCCGGTCTAGATTGCGTCAAACGAGGAGATTTCATTATCTGGGATGAAGAAGTGCTCGACGCCAACACAGAAAATGACCCGCCAGATTTCGATGACTCCGCAAACCCACAAAAATGCGAAAACCTAACCGGTATTGAAAAAGAGTGGCGCTGCTATGATCCTGGTAATGGCAATTATAGGCCCAAAGACGCCCGCTATCGCCGCCATATTGCCTATGTTGAAGATGTTGGCTTTAAACAATATTCTCCTGAAAATCCATATAACGTTGGGCATGGCCGTGCCGATCCGGATAATCCATTCAGTTTTGATGAGCTCGGCGAACCTTATTTCGACCCACTAGAATCTGATCTACAATACGATCCACGCAATCCTTGCGAGGTAAAAAAACTTGATGATGACGGTAATGAGCTAGAAAATGTTAAAAAGTTTATCGTTGTTTCTGAATTCAATTACGGCAAAAACCTCGATACTTGCGGCAATACCGATCGTTGGGGCGTAAAAACTACCCGCACCATTTGGGAACCAGGCGCAGAAAACAGCCCCATTGAACGAGAATGCAATGGCGGCATTGAATGTCTTGAAAAACACAGCTGTGCTGATCCAGATAATGCCATCTGTGTCGAAAAAAACTGGCGCCGCGTTAAAGTCTATCGCCCTTCAGAAGATGCGTATCATGATTTCGACCCCGATGATCCTGATACCTTATTAAGCATCGATACGGCCTATCCTGAGCCCGGAACGGCCCAAAATCCAGCGCGCAAATTTGGCCCGGCAGATCTCTTACACCCCGATATACAAACACCTACAAATAATTTAACGTACACCTGTAAGGGCCCAGAAAAAATCACCATAGAAAATGCGGATACGCCGTTTAAAAAGGCTAATACCGGCCGCTATTTACTTGCGCCAAACGATAACTCGCCTGATAGCATTGATATCATAAAAGCCTTAGAAAAACGTATTGGCAAGTGTGATCCACCGAAAGAATTGGCTGGTGGCGCCCGTCCCGCAAGCACCACTATCTCGAACCTCCGCCGCAGCGCTCCGCGTGAAGGCCGGCAAGGCTTTGATCGCACAGAAGATGACGAAGGAGGGCCCGCGGTGCTAGATTGGCCACGCATGATTTCTAATCCGCCACCCACGCAACCACCACAGGGCTTCATCATGCCAGATGAAAATCGCAACACCCTGGCGTTTGAAGATCGAGAAGATCCCCCCGGTTGCGGCTGTAATCAAATCGCCAATAACGATTACTGGGCCTGCCTACAAATATATCCCGAAACACGCTGCCGCAACCACGCCAGCACCTCCTACTCCGCCTGCCGCATTATTCGCAATGAATCGATAGGGAGCTACTCACCAGCAGAAAATTGCTGTGAAGATGCCTCTAATTATGTCAGCTGCTCAACCTTTGCTACAAGTAGCTGTTCCTGCCAGGCCCACGCAAATAGCGCCTTCTGGCGTTGTGCGGCTGCTAGCAACAGCATACAAAACCCCAATTGCCAGAGCGCTGGCCAACAAGCCTATAGCGCCTGTAACGCCGCTCAGAACATAGCGCTCGGCACATTTATCCCAAGCTCTAATAATTGCTGCAGCGATGATCCCAATGATATTGGTGTGTGTAATCTGCAAGAAATAGAAGACTACAACACCAGTGCCCCTGATACCGATGGCGACGGCATTCCAGACGATATCGACAACGATGACGATAATGACGGCATCCCTGATAGCATCGATACAGACGATGATGGCGACGGCATTCCCGACGTAGATGAAGAAGAAGAAAATGAAGAAGATGAATGCACTTGCCGCCAACAAGCCAACGATGTCTATTGGTCATGCTTTAACGGTAGCGGCGGCCCCACCCCATGTGGCGCCTCCTCACGCGACACGGTTCAAGCCTGTTCCGGCGGGGGAGGGCAATACGGCCCAGGGGAAGATTGCTGTGAAGAATCTCCGTGCGGCCAAGACCCCAATCTCTGCATCAGCTGCGTTGAACAAGCTAGTGGAGAATTTTGGAATGTATACAATTCTACCAACAGCTCTGCCCAAGCCTATGATGCCGCCCGAGCCTTCCACCAAAATTGCTATAACGAATGCTTAGCTCTAGGCTTCACTTCCGCACAATGTGGCACCAGTTGGGGCAGCCCCACCAGCTGCTGCACCGGTGTACAATGTGGCCCGCAATAATATCTCTCACCGCCAATTGACGCCGCCTTTCATACCCTCTATAACGGCGCTGCATTTACCACAACAAAACACATCCCATGCCTACCAATATCCGCCTTTCCGGCACCGTCCGTGATGATGATAGCAAGCCCATGCGCAAAGCTCGTGCCAAGCTGCTTTACAACCTCTTCCTCAACGGCTTCACTATTTATAACGGCAATGGTGATCAAGACGTCCATCTCTGGAATATCCAAAAGAAAATCAAAGAAGCCGACGGCTTTGTCTTCATGCCCGGTGCCACGCTGGATGATATCGTTAAAGCCACTTCCATCTTCGTTGGCTACCAAACCGGCGATATGGATCTCAATAACAAACCCACCGTCATCCTAAACTCACACGGCACCTGGACGCGTTGGCTCGAACTCATCGAGCGCTTGAACGTCCTCGGTACCGTCTCTCAGAAGTATAGCGATGTCTTGCGCATCGTCGAAAAACCGAAAGAAGTTGTGCCGGCCCTGCGTGAGCTCATTGTTGAGGTCGAAGAAGTTCAAACCAAATACAGCACCAAGCCTGAGCCAAACATTCCCGGCGACACTACCCGCCCAGAGCCAGAAAAAAATGTCTGCGTCTTTTGCTCCGCCAGCAGCACCAATCAAGAGTATATAGATCTCGGTTATACCCTCGGCACAGAAATCGCCCAGGCCGGTCTCGGCTGCGTCACTGGGGCAGGGCGCACCGGCATCATGGGTGCGGTTGTCAAAGGCGCGTATGAAAATGATGGTTGGACCGGCGGCTCCAATGTCCCACACATCATTGAAATGGAGGGCCTGCCCGATGGCCTCAACGCCTTCTGGCCCAGTGATGATATCTATACCCGCATGCAAATGATGGTCGAAAAATCCCACGCCTTTGTCATTCTCCCCGGCGGTATGGGCAGCGTGCAAGAAACCCTCGTCCTCCTCCAGCTAAAAGAAAAAGGCGACCCGCTAATGCAGGATAAGCCAATCTACCTTATCAACACACCCGTAGAGCAGGGCGGCTTCTGGAATGCCCTCATCACCGTCGCGAAACAACACAAGGTCCACAAACACCTCACCATCCTCGATTCCCCCACCGGCCTCATCCAAAAAATCACCTCTACCTAAATCGTCTCTAGCACATGATACATCGCGCTGGTGAGCTGGCTCAGCTCGGTGCTATTGATGGTAAACGGTGGCGTCAGGTAAACAACATCCCCAAAAGGCCGAATCCACACACCCTGTGCAGCAAATTGCTCACGTAGTGCAAACATTTGTTCCCAATTGGTTTCTTGCAGCTGCACCACGCCAATCGCCCCCATCACGCGCACATCCTTCACCGCTGGCAGGTCTTTGCAGGGCCATAATTTTTCACGTAATTGCATTTCAATCGCCAGCACTTGCTGAAGCCGCGGTTCTTTTTCAAACAAATCCAGCGAGGCATGTGCCGCCGCGCATGCCAACGGGTTTGCCATAAATGTCGGCCCATGCATCAGTGCATGCTCTAATTTATTCGATAAAAACCCGTCAAACACCTCACCAGTCGCCATGGTTGCGGCCAAGGTCATCGTCCCGCCGGTTAGCGCCTTGCCCAAACAGAGAATATCCGGCGTAATCCCCGCCTCCTCGCAGGCAAACATACTGCCTGTGCGCCCAAATCCGGTAAAAATCTCATCCGCAATGAACAAAATATCCGCTTCTTTGCAGATGCGCTGCACCTCTGCCACGATATCCGGCCCGTGAAACCGCATTCCCCCCGCACCCTGCACCAGCGGTTCCATCACCAATGCCGCCACATTTCCTTTAATCCCATCCACCAGGGCTGTAAATTCGCTAAATCCATATTCATCCAGCGGCAGTGCGGTCACATATTGCTTAGGCACATAATGTGTGAACGGGCGATGCATGCTATCCTCCGGGTCGGCGAGCGACATCGGTCCCATCGTGTCACCATGATACGCCCTACGAAACGCAATAAACTTACATTTCTTGCCTTTTCCTTGATTCTTCCAATACTGCACCGCCATTTTCATGGCCACTTCCACCGCCACTGAGCCAGAATCAGAAAAAAATACCCGCTCTAACCCATCGGGCGTTATTTTCGCTAGTCGCGCGGCCAATTCATATGCCGGCGCATGTGCAAGCCCCGCAAACATTACATGCGGTAAAACCCGCAGCTGCGCTTCCACTGTTTTGCGAATATGTGGGTGGTTATAGCCATGGCAAGCACTCCACCATGAGGCAATGCCATCCACCAATTCCCGTCCATCTGCAAGTTTAATGCGGCAGCCTTCTGCTCCCACCACGGGCAGAGGCGTCTTTGCCGTCTTCATCTGCGTATAAGGCAGCCAGATATGCTCCATCCCAGCATCAAGCCATGCGGGCGCCTCGTCCATTTAGGCCACCTTCTTCGCGCTGCTATCTGCCTCAGCGCCTTCCACTACAAGCCCTAGCCGCTCTAATAACGCCAGATCCTTCTGCTGCTGTGGATTGGGTGTGGTCAGCAGCGTCTCCCCAAAGAAAAT
>JANQQO010000083.1 GCA_028289305.1 Rickettsiales bacterium
CGATGATACGCTGGAAGGTGGCCGGGATGATGATGCGCTGTTTGGTGGCGATGGGAATGACCTGATCACCAGTGTAAGTGGCAATGTGACCGTGGATGGTGGCGCTGGAGATGATACGATTAAAATAGAGAATGCGCAGAATGCGGATATTGACGGTGGTGCTGGGGATGATGTGTTGACGGGAGATGCGGTGTTCCCAGATCCAAATGGAGATGTGATCAACACGGTGCGTGGCACGGTGGATGGTGGCGCTGGCAATGATGTGATAAAGATTGGCTCTGTGGTGCGTGGTGGTGCCGGGGATGATGTGGTGCATACTGGATCGCTTGCCGTAGATGCGGTGATTGATGGTGGCACGGGTGCGGATACGCTGCGGGGTAGTGAGGGTGATGATACGCTGACCGGTGGGGCGGATGCGGATCAGTTTATATTTGATTTGGAGGGGCGTGATGTAATCACCGATTTCACGCTTGAGGATCGTATCACGATTTTTGCTTCCAACGGGCTTGGTTTTGATGACCTTGATATCAGTTATGCTGGGGATACGGCGGTGATTCGCTTTGACGGGCAGGAGCGTGTGGTGGTGCAGGTGGCGTCTGGCAATGCGGCAGATGTGCTGAATGCTAGCCAGTTTACGTTCTTGGAGGCAGAAGGGGAGCCGGGCGAGGTGACTTTTGGTACGCCGGAAGCGGATCAGATGGATGGCAGTGCGGGGAATGACACGCTGCGCGGTGGATTTGGCGATGATACGATTAACGGGCTTGGCGGGCATGACCGGCTGGAAGGCAATTTCGATAATGATGTGCTGTTTGGTGGTGCGGGGAATGATCTGCTGCAAGGCGGCGATGGCGATGATACGCTTTATGGCGGTGTTGGCGATGACACGCTGCAAGGTGAGGGCTTTAATGGCCAGGCGGGCAGTGATGTTTTTGTGATTGAGCGCAATGCAGGCGATCAGGATACGATTTTCGGCTTTGAAGCCAGTGATGCGAATGAGCGCATTGAGCTGGTTGGGTTTGATATTCCCGATTTTGCAGCGTTGGATCTTTCGCTGGAAGGAAATACCGCCACGGTGGATTTGGGCGATGGGCAGACGCTGTCACTGGTGGTGTTTGATGGGATTGAGAATCTCGATGCCAGCGATTTTAGCTTAGAAGAAGGGGCAGAGACGATTACCGGTACGCCGAATAATGATGTGCTCCCGGGCACGGCGGAAGATGATACGATGCTTGGGCTTGCTGGGGATGATGTGCTGGTTGGTTTTGCGGGCGATGATCTATTGGATGGCGGCGATGGCGCGGATACGCTGCTGGGTGGTGCGGGCGATGATACGCTGATGGGTGGCAGTAGGGCGGATGTGTTAGACGGTGGTGAAGGGTATGATGTGGTATCGTATGCGAATAGTGATCAGGGTGTTTTACTGGCGTTTACCGAAGAGGGGCTGGTCTTGGCACGGCAAAAATCGAGCGATGGTGGCGATACGCTGATCTCGATTGAGGCGGTGGAAGCCACCCTGCATGATGATACGATTGTGGGTTCTGTGGATGCGCAGGATTATACGTCGATCAATGCGCTGGAGGGCGATGATACCTTCGTGATTCCGGCGGGCAATGTTGTGAATGCGGATGTGTTTATGCTGGCGCCGATATTGGATGGTGGCACGGGGGATGATACCTTGGTATTGCAGGGTGAAAGCGGCGGTGAAGCCGATTTGCAGACTAATATTGCCAGTGTGGGTGGGTTATTCCAGCTGGTGAATATCGAGAATGTGCGCGGTAGTGATGGGGCCGATATAGCATTTGGGAGTGAAGAGCATAATCTCCTAGAAGGCGCTGCAGGCAATGATATGTTGAATGGCCGCGAAGGAGATGATGAATTATTCGGCGGTGCGGGTGCGGATATGCTGCGTGGCGGTAAAGATAATGATGTAGTGGTGGGTGATGCGGGAGACGATATGTTGTTTGGGGATCTGGGCGATGATACGCTGATAGGCGGTGCAGGAAGCGATACGCTGACCGGTGGTGAGGGTGCGGATGTGTTTGTGGTGGATTTGGCCGCAAGCGCCAAGGAGCTGGCGATTGCAGATGTGATCACCGATTTTACGCAAGGCGAGGATGTGTTGGATTTCTCCGTGTTTGGGTTAGGAGAAGGCAAAGGCACCGGCTTGGATGCAGTGAATGTGATTTACCCTGCGCAGAATGCCACACTTATTGCGGTGGATGGCGTGGTGGTGGCACAGCTGGAGGGGAGTGTTGCTTTGACCGAAGAGGATTTTATATTTTAAGGGGTTAGGATTAGGGATTTAGGATCTGGGGAAGTTAATGGTTAATGCTGTCATTCCAGCGCACGCTGGAATCCAGGGGATTTAAATTGATACTGGATCCCAGCTCAAGGCTGGGATGACGCGGAAGTGGTTGGGATGGTAAGGGTGTTTCTTCCTAAGTATACTATTATATTACAACACTTTAACCCCCCTTCACTAAAACCTGTTTGCTTTTTGTGGATAAGTGTGGAATGATGGCGGTTAGGAGATTTTGCTACCATACCGGTGATTGTTTGTAAGGAAAAGGTAGTGATGGCGTGAGAGTAAATCCGCCAACCGGTGATGGAAGCGTTAGTCCCTCGTTAACTTTAAAAAACATAGTTTTAACACAGGATGTGTATCATGCAGAACACGCGGCATCTGTGGCATTTTGGATTTGCGGGAGGCACGGTGCCTCACGCGGCAGCGCCTGCGGGAATTCTGTCTGACATACACACAGCGTTATTTAATACGACCAATATGATGTTCAACATAGACTCGCGCCGTGGTGATAGTGATCACGCGTATAACGCCGGCGGGAGTGACCTAATACGGAGTACTAATCATGACCAAGCGTATGCTGATCGATGCTGCGCACGCCGGAGAAGTGCGTGTAGCAGTGGTAGAGAACCAACAATTAGAGGAATTTGACTTTGAAAGCGCGAGCAAGAAACAAATTAAAGGAAATGTCTATCTTGCGAAGGTAACGCGCGTTGAGCCGTCACTGCAGGCGGCATTCGTCGAATATGGCGGGTCGAAACAAGGGTTTTTGCCCTTCTCTGAAATTCATTACGATTATTTTAGCATCCCAGTAGCGGATAAGAAGAAGCTTGCCTCCGAAGCAGCGGGCTTAGAGCCTGCCGATGAGACCGAAGATGAGGAGGCAGCAGCGGATGAGGGATCTACCGCTGAGGCTGCAGAGGAAGAGACAGAAGGCGCAGAAGACGGCGAGGCTGAGGGCGATGCGGCGGAAAATGCGGAAGATGAGTTTGATGTGCCGATCAAACGCTCTACTTTTTATCGCAAATATAAGATTCAGGAAGTCATCAAGCGCAACCAGATCTTGCTGGTGCAGGTGATTAAGGAAGAACGCGGGAATAAGGGCGCGTCGCTGACCACCTATATTTCGCTCGCTGGGCGGTATTGTGTGTTTATGCCCAATACGGGTAAGCAAGGCGGTGTATCGCGGCGGATTAGCTCGTTTGAAGACCGTAAGCGCTTGAAGAGCATTTTATCGGATCTGGAGACGCCGAAAGGCTCGAGCCTGATTATTCGTACCGCTGGGCTGGATCGTAAAAAGCCGGAGATTAAGCGGGATTTGACCTATCTTACGAAGATGTGGGATGAGATTCGTGATTGTACGGTGTCATCCACCGCACCGACGCTGGTCTATGAAGAAGGCAATATCGTTAAACGTGCGGTGCGCGATTTTTACGATAGCGATATCGATGAAGTAGTGGTGGAGGGTGAAGAGGCCCTCAAACGCACCAAGGATTTCATGAAAATGATGATGCCAAGCCATGTGCGCCGGGTGAAGGAATGTAAAGAGAAGGGCATTTTCTGGTATTACCAGATCGAGGACCAGCTGGCGGAGCTCTATGAGAATACCGTGTATTTGAAATCGGGTGGGTATATCGTGATTAACCCAACCGAGGCGCTGGTATCGATTGATGTGAACTCGGGCCGCTCAACGCGTGAGCGGAATATCGAAGAAACGGCGGTGAAGACGAATATCGAAGCGGCGAATGAAGTCGCACGGCAGTTGCGCTTGCGTGATTTGGCTGGGCTGATCGTGATCGATTTTATCGATATGCTGTCGCTGAGGAATAAGCGCGCGGTGGAGCGTGAGCTGAAACAAGCGCTGGCGCGGGATCGTGCGCGGATTCAGGTAGGGCGTATTAGCACGTTTGGACTGCTTGAGATGTCGCGGCAGCGACTGCGTTCAAGCCTGGTGGAAGCGAATACCGTGACCTGTCCACGCTGTAATGGTGTGGGGTATGTGCGTTCGCATAACTCTACGTCTTTGATGTTGGTGCGGGCGATACGCGCCGAAGCGCAGAAAGGCAAAGCGGAAGAAGTGACGCTGCGCTGTTCGGTGGAAATGGCGTATTACTTGCTGAATAACCATCGTCAGGATCTGATGCAGATTGAACACGATGCGGGTGTGAAAGTGCTGGTGCAGGGCGATGATACGTTTACCGGCACGCAGCATGGCTTTGGCAGTGGCCGGAAGCAACAGCAGCAGCGGCGGTCTTCGTCACAGCAACAGCAGGGCCGTGAAGGCCGTGGTGGCCGCGGCGGACGCAGAGGCTCTGGGCGCGGCTATAAGCGCGATGATGAGGATAAGCGTGGTGGACGTTCGCGGCGTGATGAGGAATCAGACGCAGCGCCAGAAGCAGCGGAGGCTGAAATATCAGAGTCCGCGCCGGCAGAGGCGCATGATGAACCCGCGCCGGGCAATAGTGTTGATGAAAAAGAAGCCGATACGAAAAACACGAGGCGCCGCGGTGGTGGGCGTACGCGTACGCCGCGCGGCGGGAAGAGTGGAAACGCACGCAGCGCACGTGGTGGCAATAGCCGTAAGCGTGACAGCCACGACGCAGAGGATGATGCGATAGGGAATCGTGACCCGGAGGAAGAAGGACATAGTGCTTCCCGCGGCAATCGACGCGGTGGACGCCGCCGTGCGAGTGGGCGCGATGAGAGAGTAGAGGCATTGCCGCGTGGTAATGCTGCTCCCGATATAATAGCAGAAGCCGAGCCTTCCTTAGCAGAAGGCGATGCCTCGACGCTTAGGGGGTTGTGGAAGAAGATCTCTACAAAGTAAAAATGCCTGCTACACTCTACTAGCATGGCCTGCAAATAGCGTTCCCTTAAGCTTCCGGTGCTCAAGTAGTTATTCTACGATCCGCTCCGGTTCTTAAGGGAACACTATTTTCGTCACATGCTAGCGAGTGTTACAGGCATTTTGCGCAGCCTATTTTTAGGAGATCTAATGTATGATAGGTGTATGGTTGGATAGGGTAGCAGCGCAGCCGGCGCTGGTGTTGCTGGTGTTAAGCGGTGCATCGCTCGCTGCGGCGTTGGTGTCGCAATATGGCTTTGGCTTACATCCGTGCATCCTTTGTTTATATCAGCGCGTACCTTACGGTGTGGTGATGGCCGCTGCTGGGGTGGCATTGTTTTTCAGGCAGAATAGACAGGTGATACGCGCGCTATTGGCGCTGAGTGCGCTTGCTTTTGTGGTGGGTGCGGGAATCGCATTGTATCATGTTGGTGTGGAGCAGCATTGGTGGCAGGGCGCTGGCGGGTGTTCTGGCGCCGGTGATGCGGCGGATATTGAGGCGTTGCGCGCGCAGATATTGGGCAGTGACATTGTGCGCTGCGATGAGCCGGAATTGGTGGTGCTCGGGATTTCCATGGCGGGGTATAATGTGCTTTACTCGCTGGCGTTGGTGGGGGTATGTTGGTGGCTCTGGAGGCGTGTATGACACAAAAATCAGCATTACCCGGTGATGTGGGGCGCAAGGAGCGCTTGGCACAGATGCTCAGGGTAAATCATGCCGGGGAATATGGTGCGAAGCGGATTTATGCCGGGCAATTGGCGGTGTTAAAAGATGCGGAATGTGCACCGACGATCCAGCATATGGCGGAGCAGGAAGAGCAGCATTTAGCAGCGTTTGATACGCTGTTGGTGGAGCGGCAGGTGCGACCAACAGTGTTGACGCCGTTTTGGCATGTGGCTGGGTTTGCCCTGGGTGCGGCAACCGCGCTGATGGGTGAGCGGGCCGCGATGGCGTGCACGGTGGCGGTGGAAGAGGTGATCGATGAGCATTATGCGGATCAGATCGCGGAGCTAGAAGGGAATACAGACGAGGCGGCGCTGAAAGATACGCTGGTGCAGTTTCGTGAGGAGGAGTTGGAGCACCGGGATATTGGCCTGGAGCATGGCGCGGAGGAAGCGCCGGCCTACCCGCTGCTTTCCGCTGCGATTAAGGGTGCGAGCAAAACCGCAATCTGGCTTTCGACGAGGTTTTAGTTTTAGTTTTATAAATGACGCTCAAGCGCCGCGTAGGCTGCGCTCCCACTTGGTCGCTAGTCGTCGCT
>JANQQO010000119.1 GCA_028289305.1 Rickettsiales bacterium
AGCGGGCTTGCGCTATGCCTATATGCATTTTGTCGGTGGCGTGGTGCTGTTATTGGGCATTGCGGCGCATATTACCGCGCATGGTGATGCGAGTGTGACGCAGTTTACGGTGGCGTTTTCGGAGGTGACGGGGCTGTTTTCTGGAGAGGGCATGACATTGGCGCAGCTGGCATCGTGGCTGATATTACTCGGTGTGTTGGTGAATGCGGCAGCACCGCCGTTTTCAGCATGGTTGCCCGATGCCTATCCAGAAAGCTCGCCATTTGGCGCGGTGTTTCTCTCTGCCTTTACCACGAAGACGGCGGTGTTCGTGTTGCTGACGTTGTTTGCCGGGAATGCTTTGCTGATTGCGGTGGGGCTGTTCATGGTATTTTATGGCATTATCTATGCGATGCTGGAGAATGATATGCGGCGGATTTTGTCGTATAGTATTGTGAACCAGGTCGGCTTCATGGTGGTGGGGATTGGCATTGGTACGACCGAGGCGCAATATGGTGCGGCGGCGCATGCGTTTTGTCATATTATCTATAAGGCGCTGTTGTTGATGTCGGCGGGTGCAGTGCTGTATCAGACGGGCAGGCGCAAATGTAGTACGCTTGGTGGGCTCTATCACAGCATGCCGCTGACGACTGCATGCGGGATTATTGGGGCGCTGGCGATTTCTGCCTTTCCGCTGACCTCGGGTTTTGTGAGTAAATCACTGATTTCTTCTGCCGCGGCGTATGAAGGGTTGGTGTGGGTATGGTTTTTATTGGCCGCGGCGAGTGCGGGTGTGTTCTTGCATGCGGGGATAAAATTCCCGTGGTTTGTGTTTTTCCAGAAAGATTCGGGGCTGCGGCCGGCAGACCCACCACTTTCGCTGCGTGCGGGGATGGTGTTGCTTGCGGCGGGATGTCTCTTGCCGGGGATATTCCCTGAGTATCTCTATCTGTTGCTGCCCGGTGCGGTGGAGTATGTGCCGTATACGCCAGAGCATGTGATTACGCAGGCGCAGTTGCTGCTGTTTTCGGGCTTGGCGTTTTTTGTGTTATTGCCGTGGCTGAAGCGTACCGAGACGATTACCCTGGATATGGATTGGCTGTATCGCGTGTTTTTGCGTAATGCGTTGTTGCTTTTAAATATGTTAGTGCAGCAGATAGCGGCGTTTATACCGCGTGTATGGGCCGGGTTTTGGCGCTGGCTGATTGAGGGGACGCAGGCATGGTGTGGCGCACGCGGGATGTTTGCAGGCAATATGGGGGTGGGTGCGACCGCACTGATTACCACAACGCTTTTGAGCGTATTCCTGATTTTATACTATCTCGGACGATGACGAACCGCGGTAGCGCGGGTCATGGCGGCGTTCTTTAAGGATTTTTTCTGTCATAGGCCCGTGGATGATGCGACCGGTGGCCGGGTCGATGTTGTGCGGTGCAATATTATTTTTCTTATTACGTAGGCGGTCGCGCTCTGGGTCAGCGGTGTCGTTTTCCTGCGCATCGAGCGGATTATGTTTTTGTTTAGGAGGCGTAGGCAGCGGAGGGTTGTCGTGCAGGAAAGCACGGCGGTCTTGCAACGCAGCGGGTATGTCTTTTAGTAGTGCCATGCTCGGCGGCTCACCCTGCAGGCGGTCTGCCAGGGCATGCAGGTGATGGTGACGCAGATAGGCATCTGTGTCTGTGACAGCGCTGCTGGCGCGCGTTATTTTATCCACGGATGTGGCGTACATCCTCTAGACTCCTTCTTAGTCATTTTTACTGGGGGAAAATTCCCGGCTTTACTGCGTGATTTATACTATATTTTGCAGTAAAAAGCAAGCATTATTTGCTAAAAAACAAGAGAATGTATGGGTTTATTGTGCGGTGAATCCGTGGGTGGCAAAGATGCGTTTTCCTTCGGGCGATTTAAGGAAATCCAGAAAATTGCGTGCTTCTTGCATGCGTTCGCCGGCGACCACGGCGGCTTGGTAAACGATGGGTGGGTGTAAGGATTCTGGGAAGCGGGCGATGACACGTACTTCTGGGTTGGCTTCAGCTTCGGTGGCGTAATTAATGCCGATATTATCGCCTTTAGCGATGAGGTAGAGCGCTTGTTTGGTGCTGCCGGTGCGGACCAGGTTTTTTTCAATCCCAGACCAAAATCCCATGCGCTCCAGCGCGGTTTTGGCATAGCTGCCTGTGGGTGTGGTGGTGGGGTCGGGCATGACTACTATGGCGCGTTCATGGACATCTTCAAGCACGTGGGAGAGCGGGACTTCGGCTGTATATAGGCGGCTGATGCGGTTATCCACCGCGCCCATCAGTACGAGTTCGTTTTGCGTGATGTTGCTGAGGCTGAATACATCGATGAGGCCTTGCTGTTTGAGCTGGGTGAAGAGGGCTTGGTCTTCGGAGATGTAGAGATCAGCGGATTCGCCGGCCTGGATGGATTCGGCGAGGACGTTTGGCGCATTAAAGAAGGCGGCGACGGTTTTTTTGGTGCGGCTGGAATAGGCGCGGACTAATTCGGTCATCACCTCGGTGAGGCTGCTGGAGGCAAGCACGATGATGCCCGGAGAGCTGCGGTCATTGGCGTTTTGTGCAAGCGCAAGGCTG
>JANQQO010000128.1 GCA_028289305.1 Rickettsiales bacterium
AATGTCTATTTGCGAGAACCGGAACGGATCGTATATGAAATACTTGAGTACCGGAAGCGCAGCAAGTAGGCATTTGCAGCAAGCAGAAATGCTTAAGTGAAGCGACTATGCAATTTACTACTCCCGCCTGCCCCAGGCAATAAAATACGTATTCCTAAATTCAGGCTTTCCATAACCAAATGCTGCACCATCTGGGTGCGTCACCTGCCCACCTGCTGCCAATAAAACCGCGTGCCCTGCTGCGGTGTCCCACTCCATGGTCGTTCCAAAGCGCGGGTATATATCCGCTTTCCCCTCCGCCACTAAGCAAAATTTCAGCGAGCTTGCCGCTGAGACCACTTCCGCCACCGACAACTCGGCAATAAAATCATTTGTCTCCTGCGTGCGGTGCGATTTACTCGCCACCACTACCAACCCATCTTCGCCCGGCATCCGGCACGTGATGCGCTCCGGCGCGCCATCCGCCTCCTGTTTATAGGCCTGCCCATCTTCACCGGTATAATACAACACATCCTGCACCGGCACATAAATCACCCCAAGCACCGGCACACCTTCCTCAACCAACCCAATATTCACCGTGAACTGCCCCCTACGCGCGATAAAGCTCTTCGTCCCATCAAGCGGGTCCACCAGCCAAAACTGTGCCATCCCCGCCGGGTCATGCGCCGTGTTATCGCTCTCCTCCGCCACAATCGGAATCTCTTGCGTTAGCGCAGACAATTGCTCGACAATATAGGCATTCGCCGCAATATCCGCCTCGGTCACTGGCGAATCATCCTCTTTATGCATCACATCAACACCTCCCTCATAATAGCGCATGATGATCGCACCGGCCTGCCGCGCAATAGCGGTGAGCCTAGGCATCAAAGCGAGATGAGAAGAAACGGAGTGTTGCTGCATTGCACTATACCATAACGACTAGAAAACAAAGATGGGCATTGCTTTTTACCCCATTTAATAGCATGTTATAGTCGGCTGCACCACAGCCGCAACTCAAATCTTGTCGTGAAAGGTACAATGAACGATACCAGCAAAGAAACAGCGCGCCTGATCAAGGCCGTCCTTGCTTCCAAAGGCGCTACTGGCAAGCGAAAGCCGACTAAGGCCCTCACTGAGTACATCCGTGCCTTTTATGAAAATGCTCCTTTAGAATATCTCTCTTCTAAAAAACCCAAAGATCTTTACGAAGCCGCCTTAAGTAGTTGGGAATTTATCCAACACCTGCCACCAAAAGAAAAATTAAAAGTCCGCGTCATCAATCCTGAGTGGAATCACGATCGCACCGTCATTGAGATGGCCACGCAAGATATGCCCTTCCTCATTGACTCTATCACCGCAGAGTTGAACCATCTAGGCCTGCGCATTTACCAAATCATCCACCCGGTCTTCCACATCACCCGCAACAAACAGGGCAAGCTCACCCAGATAGCGCTCTCGCAAAATGGACACAAAGAAGCGCTAGAATCGGTAATGCAGCTGGAAGTCACCTTCATCAGCCGTAACGATGCTCACCAGCGCATCACCGAAGCGGTAGAACATACCCTCCGCGGCGTCCACCTTGCCGTCTCAGACTGGAAAAACATGCTCTCCAGCGGCAAAGAGACCTTAGAAGATCTCTCCAACCTTCCCAAAGGCATCAGCAAATCCCACGCCTCGGAAGTGCAAGATTTCTTCATCTGGCTACTCGATAACCACTTCACCTTCCTTGGCGTCTGCGATTACGACATCAAAACCACCGAGAACGGCCAAGAGCTCGTTCCGGTAGAAAAATCCGCGCTCGGCATCTTCAGGCTCGAAGACGCCGAGACCCGCAAGAAAGGCGTGGATGTCCTCACCCACACCATCCGGCCCAGCGCCCATACCGACCTCATCGATTTCTCCAAATCCAACCGCAAATCCATCGTCCACCGCCCCGTGCATATGGATTATATCGGCGTCAAACGCTTCGATAAAAAAGGCAACGCCATTGGTGAGCGCCGCTTCCTCGGGCTTTACACCTCTTCGGTGTATTACCAAAGCGCCACCCTCATCCCCATCATCCGCAAGAAAATGGAATACGTGTTAAAGCGCGCCGGCTTCAAATCAGATAGCCATGACGGCAAAGAGCTCGTCTCCATCCTCGAAAACTATCCGCGCGATGAGCTATTCCAAATCCAGGATGACCTCCTCTTCTCCATCTGCATGGGCATTATCGAGCTCGCAAAACGTCCGCGCGTACGCATGTTCCTACGCAAAGACCATTTCGATCGCTTCGCTAGCTGCATTGTTTTTGTGCCGCGCGAACGCTTCAACACCCAGCTCAAAGAAAAAATCCAGGAAATCCTCCAGCTTGCCTTTAACGGCACCGTCATTGATCACTACACCCAAGTCACCGACTCGCCCTTAGCCCGCTTACACATCATCATTCGCACCGACGCCGACGCCATCGCCAAGGTCAATATCACCGATGTAGAAAAACAAATCCTCGAAGTCACTAATAGCTGGGTCGACGGCCTCCACCAAACCCTCATCGATTATCTTGGCGAAAAAGAAGGCGAACAGCTCTTCCGCAAATACGCGGATGCCTTCCCCGCCTCCTATACCAACCGCTACCATTTCGGCGGCACCTATCGCGATATTCTCAAAATGCAGGAGGCGCTAGAGAAAGATAGCCTCTCGCTTGATCTCTACATCCTAGAAAAACAGGAAGAAGGCGAATATCAGCTCAAGATCTTCCACCCCGAAACGCAGGTCACCCTCTCGGATATCCTCCCGATCCTGGAAAATATGGGCTTCCATGTCATTGATGAGCTCACCTTCCTTGCCACCCCGCTAGATGAGCGCCAAGTGTGGATCCACCACTTCCAGCTCCGCATCGATGTCTCCGTCAGCGCCGTTACCGATAGCAGCGAGCGCGAATATGTCGAAAGCATCAAGAGCGAATTCGAAGACGCACTCTTTAAAATCTGGCACCGCGAAATCGAGGACGACGCCTTAAACACGCTGGTATTAAAAGCCGCCATGCCTTGGCGCCGTGTGGTATTGCTCCGCGCCTATGCCAAATATATCCGCCAAACCGGCTTCACCTATAGCTACGATTTCATCGCCAATTCGCTCGCCCAACACCCGATTTTAGCCGAAAAGCTCGCTACCTTATTCCATGCACTTTTCGATCCCAAAGGCGCAGAGAAAACTCGGGGAAAACGCGTCAAAAAAGCGCAGGACGATATCGACACCTCACTCGTCACGGTTTCCGATGTGGCGGAAGACCGCGTCATCCGCCAGTTCGAGGCCGTCATCC
>JANQQO010000149.1 GCA_028289305.1 Rickettsiales bacterium
GCGCTGGCACAAGCAGGACTTAGCGTGATTACGCCGCAGATTGATAGCCTGGCGGGCGCCTTTGGTAGCAGAGGGTTCGGTGATGCGTTTAGTGCGGCCGCAAATGTGGCCACGCGCGATTTATTTCGCACTGGGCGCATCAATGCGCGGAGCGTGGCTAATGCAGCAGCGGCACGCTTTATTAACAGCCAAAATCTCTTCAATGTTAGCCGCAATCAAGCTGCCGCTGATGCATTGCGTAATCTGCAGTTCGCCCAGCGCAATTTATGAAGACTGGTGGACAATATCGGGATCAGGCGTGACATTGCCTAGCGCCTGATTCCGCTCATATTCAAACACGGTATTAGTAGCCATGCGGCAAATCCAGCGCAGCACTACCTCCTCATCGGTTTCCGATGGGCTATGAGGTGTGACTAGTTTCACCGCTGGAATCAAGCGGGTGAATTGCGGATCTGCAATAGTAATGTTAAGTGATGGCATGGTTAGGCTCCTCCTTGTTGTTGTTCAAGTGTTTCAACGCGTGCGGCAAGTTGCTGCACGCTTTTGATTAATAATGGGATTAGGCGATCATACTGCACTCTGTACAACGCCTCGCCTCCCAGGGCGTTTTCCGGCGAGGTATCTTGCTCCACCGCATAAGGGTAGACCGCATCCACCTCCTGCGCGATGAGGCCATGATGCATACCGGTGCGATCGACCATGGTGTTGATATAATTGAAATCCACCACGCGTAGGTCGAGCAAATCGTAGAGATCGAGCATGGTATCCACCACATTCTCCTTCACCCGTGCATCACTGAGCGGTGTGGTATCAATAGTTTCATTCCCAATATAGAGCGTGGCCGAGCTAGACCCGCTCGATGCGTCATCTATCTCATGCGCAGTATTGTTTACACCGACGCGGACACCCGTGCCGGCAAATACGCTTGCGGCAACATCAAGACCACCACCATCCAACGTCATAGCGGCGGTGGGTTGACTTTTTACGTGGAAACTCATTGTGGTAGACTTAGATGTGTAGGTAATTTTACCGCTAAACTCTAAGTCGTTATTACCAAAATAAATCGTACTCTCGCCTTGGCTACCACTAATAAGGGCCATTTTTGCAGCACCATCAGACGTATCCGCCCCGGTAATGGTGAGCAGCGTCTCATCATCCTGCGAGCCGGGCACAGAGGCGGCTTGTGACTTCATGAGACGTAAATGTGCCCTGCCAACAGCACCATCACCATGCATCGCAAGCACAGACTCATTTTCGAGCCAATATTGTAGAAGGTCGTTATGGCGCCCATCAAAGCGCAACAAATAATCCTCGCCCTCTATATCACGACCAATTTTAAGGTTGTTGACTATAGTATCTCCGTCTTTATTGACGCTAAATACACCTGCCCCAGAGCTGTTTTCAAACCGTACCAGGCTTGACGTTTGTGTAGCATTGGCAACGACAATAAATTGCGGCTGATTCGTATCACCCACCACGGAGAGCTTTGCGCCGTCCCAAGGCGATGTAGCCCCTATCACCACATCATCCGTGGTTGTGGTGAGATAGGTGGTAGTGCCGCTATCGGTCCATAGACTGCTGCCACCGGCAGCTGTAGCCCAACTGAGCGTTCCCGCCCCGTCCGTTGTCAGCACCTGGCCATTTGCCCCATCAGCACCCGGCCAGGTGTAGTCAATGCCATTTAGCTGTATCGTGCCACCCAGTGTGACATTCCCAGACACATCCAGGGTGCCATTCACATCCACTGCAGGCGCAGTTATTTCAATTTCTGTGTCGGCATCAATATCCAGCTGGCCATCCGCACTGGAGTGGATGCTGAGGGCAGTATCGCGGAAATAGAGGTTTTCTGTAGTGTTAAGCAGCACATCATCTGAGAAGGCGAAATAATCTTCATCCTCCATCCAGGTGAGCACGCCATCATTATTTTCTCCATCAAAGGTGAGGCGGTAATCCTGCCCTGCTCCTCCGTTACCAATTTTTACATTACCGCCCAATCGGTGCTCTGAAGGAAAGCCGAACGTGCTAAATTCTACATTGCCGCCTAAAAATGATACGGAAAACCCGCCAGAATGGCTGATATCCCCATCTTCATCGATATGAAGAATAGGGGTGTCGTTTTTCCCTACCCACAGCAGATCTGCATTTGGGCTAGCAGAGGAAGGGTTGATGCTGAGCGTGGCCGTGCTCGGCGTGGTGCCCGTAGGCGCTTCAACGAAGCTGTTATGGCCAGACCAGGTGTTGTTCCTGCTGAAATCAAAGCTGACATTCACTTCCTTATCTGGAGATTCAGTAAGCAGGAAATCGGTGGAGAAATCCAGCGTGGTAATATCTGCATCGCCCAGCGGCGTACCGCTATATTTGATAGTATTCAGCGTACCAGAACCGCCGCCTGCCGCAGCGTCTTCCCAATCGGTATCAAAATCTGTACTGCTCTGCTTGGTGAGCACCTGGCCAGCAGTGCCGCCAGCAGGCACCCCTACCCCGTCATCGCCCTTTTCTACCGCAGAAATAACGATCGGTTGGTCACTCACCACGTCTAGCTTTATAGGTGATTCTTGCACCACCACGGTGAGTGGATTTTCGGCCAGCTCCACGGTGATCGCATCCGACCCTGAAACAGTGACCGTATTTTCGACCACCTCTACCGTGGCGGTATTTTCAATTATCTCCAATGTGAAGGCGGTAGCGCCGCTACTTATACTCATCGTGCCCCTCTTACTTTAAAATCTGCTGTTATCGGGTGACTTCGCGTGAAACCGCCACCTTGCCTTGTAATAGACGTACGACATCCCCTGACGACTTGATGAGCTCAAGGTCATAGAATCCATTAGTGATGGAAAGTGAGGATGTAGCCGTGTCTGCTGCTGTTAATGTGATTTCACCGGCGGGACCATTAATCGCAATACCGCCATTTTCTGTGGTGAGATCGAGTGCGGGTTGTGCGGCCTCAAAATCCGCACGCACTTGCATACGCGCCGTATAGCCGGTGAGGTCGATTGGCTGATCGCCCGTATCCTTCACCACCAGTGTTTTTTTGAATGTAGCACCTTGTTGCACGATAATATCGTGCTCTTGTGCCAAAAGCCCTGTGTTTACCATGGGTACCCTCCTGCAATAGGTTTAAAAAACGCCTTCTTTATTTAATGGTAAAGAAAACGCCTATAGCAGGAAGGCCCTTTTTTTCATTTATTTCGGTTTTTCACGCACGCGGGCACCAGAGGTAAAACTTTTAAAAAAGTTTTCCTCAATAGTGCCCTATCGTAAAAAACGAGATGGTGCTAGAACAGGCGTGACAACAGCCAATTCTAGTAGAGATAGTATTCGTAGCGTTCTTCTGGCGAAGCGTAGTTTTCTTCGTTGAACGTGACGGCACGGCTGCTCTGCGACGGCTCGAATACGGGCCGATTACTGGCAGAGCCACCTTGGTTCGCACACGCCCCGCAAAGCAGTGCTACTACGAAAACATATAGTAGGTTCGTGGTTCTCATAACTAAAACCTCCCCCAAAGGTTATCTGGTTATTACACCAAAAATTAAACAAAAATCCCAACCAGGGGTTACTCTAGTAAACCAAAAAAACTTTTTTTGCAAGCAAAATCTTCGTAATAAGCCCAGTTTAGGTGCTGAAACATATGCTTTTTTTACTTGCCTGCCAGGAAAGGCAAGGAAAACTGGGAAAAATGAACACCTGATAGAGTGACCTAATATTATCTATATTTTTCATATATAAGGAAGTAGTAACTTATATTTTGTATAAGATATCTCTTTTAATAGACACATGATCATTAATTGTAAAACTTCTGTTGCGGGAGCGACGTGTTTCGAGTAGACAACGGAACTTCACATAGTAACACACGATGATAATGAAGATTGGCGTCTTAAAAGAGCGATTGGAAGGGGAAGCGCGCGTTGCCGCTACGCCCGAAACAGCAGAAAAGCTGCACAAAGCAGGTGCTGCTGTACTGGTTGAGGCAGGCGCTGGGGCGCACTCCCACATTAGCAACGGGGATTTTAAGGCCACTGGCGCAAGCATAGAAAAAGAGCGGAAAGCCTGTTTGGGAGCCGATGTGGTGTTGTGCGTGAACTTACCCCTGGCGGAGAATAGCAAGGCAGCTGCCCTACCCGCCTTCAAAAAAGGCACCGTGCTTGTGGGAATGCTATCGCCTTTCCAGCATATAGGCCATATTGAAAAGCTGGCAGAACAGCAGGTAACCGCATTTGCGCTGGAGTTCATGCCACGTATTTCGCGGGCGCAGAGCATGGATGTGCTTTCCTCACAAAGCAATCTGGCCGGATATAAGGCGGTAATTGATGCGGTAGCGACGCTTACCAAGGCGGTGCCAATGATGATGACCGCAGCAGGTACCGTGAAACCTGCTAATATATTGGTGTTGGGAGCAGGTGTTGCAGGCTTGCAAGCCGTTGCTACGGCAAAACGGCTGGGTGGCGTGGTGTCCGCCTTTGACGTGCGGCCTGCGGTGAAAGAGCAGGTGGAAAGCCTTGGTGCCACGTTTATTGAAGTGGAAGATAGCGGCGCAGAGAATGCAGAAACCAAGGGTGGCTATGCAAAAGAGATGAGCGCGGAGTATAAGCGCAAACAACAGCAGCTAATTCATGATACGATCAAAACGCAAGATATCGTGATCACCACGGCGCTGATTCCTGGCAAACCTGCGCCGGTGCTTATCCCTGAAAATATGGTCAAAGACATGAAGGAAGGCAGCGTGATCGTGGATCTGGCGGCTTTGGCAGGTGGGAATTGCCCGCTATCTGAAGCGGGAAAAGTGGTGAAAAAGCATGGTGTGACGATTATTGGCCATGATAATTTCCCAAGCCGGCTGGCAGCAGATGCATCCCAGCTCTATGCCCGCAACATGGTGAATTTTGTTCTACCGCTGATTGATAAAGAGAAAAAGGCGCTGGCTATTGATTTAGAGGATGAAATCATTAAAGGATGTATGGTGACGCATGGCGGAAAGGTGGTGCACCCGCTGCTGCAAGATCTAGTGAGCAAGAAGTCTTCCGCCGCAAGTAGTAAGCCAAAACGCAAGACAACGGCGAAAGCGCCACCGAAAAAAGTGATGGCGCGCAAGCCGCATCTAAAGAAGAAAGCACGAACCAAAGCAAAGGCGAAGAAGTAGATGCCCAATATTCCTGATATTGCTGACCAGGCCAAGCAGCTTTCTGAGCAAACGGAGAAGCTGGCGGAAAAGCTTTCCACGATTGAGGTGCAGGTGGGGCATGCAGCCGGTGTGGACCCCTTCATATTTGGCCTGACCGGATTCGTGCTCGCCTGTTTTGTGGGGTATTTCGTAGTGTGGCGCGTAACGCCGGCACTACACACGCCACTGATGGCGGTCACTAACGCAATTTCTGGCATTATTATCGTCGGCGCGATTATTGCGGTGGGCCCAGAAGGCTTTGGCTTTTCTGAATTCTTGGGCTTTATCGCGGTGATTATTGCCTCGGTCAATATTTTCGGCGGATTTGTAGTGACGCAGCGCATGCTGCAAATGTTTAAGAAGAAAGAGAAATAGGTATGACGACAAGCACAGCCATCGCCTATCTGATTGCTTCTGCGTGTTTTATTCTAGCGCTGAAGGGGCTTTCTTCGCCGCAAACCGCGCGTAATGGGAATAAAATTGGGATTGCCGGGATGGCCATTGCCATTCTTGCCACGCTTTCCCAGCCAGTGGTGCAATCGACTGGCCTGATTATCACCGGGATTATCATTGGTGGTACGGTGGGTACGATGATCGCACTGCGCATCCAAATGACGGCGATGCCGCAATTGGTGGCAGCGTTTCACTCATTAGTGGGGATGGCTGCGTGTTTGATCGCGCTTTCTGCGCTGTATTCGCCAGAAACTTACGGTATTGGTACGGCGGGTAATCTTAGCACTGGCAGTTTGATTGAGATGAGCCTGGGTGGGTTTATTGGAGCGATTACGTTCACTGGCTCGGTGGTCGCTTTTGCGAAACTACAGGGCTTGATGGGCGCAAAGCCGCTAAGCTTCTCTGGCCAGCATATGTTAAACGCGGCGTTGGGTGGTGTTTCCATCTTCTTCATCGCGATCTTCTGCGGCTCAGAGTCTTATTTTGTTTTCTGGCTGATATTGTTGCTGGGCTTTGCCTTGGGCTATCTACTCATCGTGCCGATTGGCGGGGCGGATATGCCGGTAGTGATCTCGATGCTGAACTCGTATTCAGGCTGGGCGGCGGCAGGTATTGGCTTTACGCTTGGCAATACGCTGCTGATTATCACCGGGGCGCTTGTGGGCGCGAGCGGCGCGATCCTCAGCTATATCATGTGTAAAGCGATGAATCGTTCGATCATTAATGTGATCCTGGGCGGATTTGGCGCTGGCGAGGGTGGCGCAGCGGGTGATAGCGAGGAAGAAGACCGCAATGTAAACAATGGCAGCGCCGAGGATGCGGCATTTTTGATGAATAATGCCGATTCAGTGATTATCGTACCGGGCTATGGCTTTGCAGTAGCGCAAGCCCAGCATGCTTTGCGGGAAATGGCCGATATGCTAAAAGCGCGTGGGGTTGAGGTACGTTATGCAATTCATCCCGTAGCTGGCAGAATGCCAGGGCATATGAATGTGCTGCTCGCAGAGGCGAATATCCCGTATGACGAGGTGTTTGAGCTAGAGGATATTAATCGTGATTTTGCTCAAACCAGCGTGGCCTATGTGATTGGTGCGAATGACGTCACCAACCCGGCGGCGAAGACCGATACTTCCAGCCCGATTTACGGTATGCCGGTATTGGATGTCGGCAAGGCACAGCATGTGCTGTTCGTTAAACGCAGCATGTCTCCGGGCTATGCCGGCGTGCAGAATGAATTATTCTTCCAGGATAATACGCTGATGCTGTTTGCAGATGCAAAAGAGATGACAGAGAACATCGTCAAGGCGTTAGAGAGCCTCTAACACACCCCTACTTAACATACTCTTAACGGAAAAAACGCGAGACTAGACGTCGTCGCGCTTGCGCTGTAGCTTACGGATTCTACGTTGGGCTTCTGCTGCTTCGCGCACTCTGCGTTCAGAGGGCTTTTCATAATGCCGGCGCATTTTCATTTCACGGAAAATGCCTTCCCGCTGCATCTTCTTTTTCAGCAAGCGCAACGCTTGATCAATATTATTATCTTTGACAATAATATGCACCAAGTGGTAACTCCTATACCGTTAGACAAAAACAATATGCGCCTTTCTTAAGGATTGCAGCGCATGAGTCAAGCAAAAACCGCTTGAATTAGCTATTATACCCCTATTTTTGCTATGTCGGAAGCAGATAATACACAAAAAGCCATACTCACCGCCGAGGTACTGCGCGAAGCGGCATTTGATGGGTGGACGGAGCAAGCGTTTGCGGCCGCGGTGAAGCGTAGCGATATGCCCTATGAGGCAGCGTTACTGCTGTTTCCACGCGGAATAGAGGATGTGATCCCGTATTATATTGCCCAATGTGATGCGCGTATGTGTGCTGCGCTGGAGCAGGAAGATCTGCAGAATATGCGCATTCGTGACCGTATTGCGACCGCGGTGATGGCACGTATTGGGCTTTATGTGGGGCATAAAGAGGCTATACGCAAGCTGGTAGCGCATTTTGCCATGCCGTATCACAAGCTGGAAGCCGCGCAGCATGTATCCCATACGGTGAACCTAATGTGGTATGCGGCGGGCGATACCGCGACGGATTTTAATTATTACAGCAAGCGCTTTTTGCTGGCAGGGGTGTATACCAGCACGCTGCTCTATTG
>JANQQO010000162.1 GCA_028289305.1 Rickettsiales bacterium
CGGATATCGGCGCGCTCTATGTGTTGATGCCGATGCGCGTGTAAGGCGCGCTTTCCTGCCGGTGGTGGTGGATACACACGAGCCTATTCTTTCTGACCCAGTTATTTCTATCAGTGCTGATGGTGCGTTTATGCTGGCGCTGCAGCAGATCAAGCTGCACTATTTCCGCAGCTATACCACGTTTACGCTCGATGTGGAGCCGGCACCGGTGATCCTCACCGGGCCGAATGGCGCAGGAAAAACCAATATTTTAGAGGCGATTTCACTGCTCGCACCCGGGCGGGGCTTGCGCCATGCGCGGATTGCCGCGCTCGATCATCAGGCGGGCGATGGGACAACGACACCCTGGGCGATTGCCGCACAGGTGCGCACGCCGGGCGGGGTGCTGGCGATTGGCACCGGGCGTGATGTGACCGCGGAGAGCGATAAACGCATGGTGAAGATTGACGGCGAGGTGGTGCGTGGGCATACCGCACTGGCCGCGCATATCAGCCTCTGTGTGCTGACGCCGCAGATGGACCAGACATTTAACGATGGGCATAGCAGCCGCCGGCAGTATCTGGACCGGCTGACCGGGATGTTCGCGCCGGAGCATAGCCGGCATCTGGCGGTGTATGACCATGCGAAGAGCGAGCGGCGGCAGCTATTGCTGCGCGGGAATGCGGATGCGGCCTGGCTCGATTCGCTGGAGCAACGCATGGCCGAGCACGCGATGGCGATCGCCGCGGCGCGGCTGGAGACGACCGAGCATGTGCAACATGCGATGGCGGCGGGGGAATCGGCGTTTCCCAAGGCGGAATTGCGGGTAGCAGGGGTGACCGAGGAGTTATTGCAGGCGCATAGCGCGCTTGAGGCGGAGCATAAATTGCGCGAGGCCTGGGCGGCTACGCGCGGAGAGGATGCGGCGAGCGGGCGCACGCAAATAGGCCCGCATCGCAGCGATTTTGCGGTGCACCATGCAGCAAAGCAGATGGCGGCTGAGCAATGTTCCACAGGTGAGCAGAAGGCGTTGCTGCTCGCGATTACGCTGGCGAGTGCGCGCGCGAAGGCGGGTTGGTCGGGCGTGGTGCCGATGGTGTTGCTGGATGAGGTGGTGGCGCATTTGGATGCGGCGCGGCGTGCGGCGCTGTTTGCCGAGCTGCATGCGCTTGGCACGCAATGTTGGCTGACGGGTACGGATACCGAGCTCTTTAGCGATTTCCCCGAGCCGTTTCAGGCGGTGGGAGTGTAGGGAATTAGGGTATAGGATTTAGGATAAGGGATTTAGGGGGTAGGATTTAGGGCAAAAGAAAAGCCCCCCGAGTGGGGGGCTGTATGCGTTTACGCCGAGGCGTTGTCGTCGCCGAAAATGTCGCAGTTTGACAGAAGTGTTTCAAGGATATTACGCCCTGTAGCATTGTCCTCACCGCACTGGTGTAGTGCGGTACGCACTTGTCGAACAGCATCCTTTGCTGCACCCTGTGCACAAATTCTGCTTTTTCCGATGAATTTAACATCAGAATCTTGGTTAGATGTTAGCTGCACATATTGTGCGTTTCCAAAAACCCTGATTAAGATGTACACCGTTTCTGTTTCAACCACTAAGACAATCCTTTTGATTCCCGGTACGATAAAAGTACCAGCAGCATCGGCTGTGCTTAGTTGAAGCGTAAACAGCTTCCGGCAAGCAGCTTCTGCTTCCGTTAGTGCTCCTATTCTCATGGTTTTTCCTTATCAAAACCACCTAACAAACCTTCCCCTACTCACGTGGCGGGGGCGGTATGTATGTCTCTCAGAATCTTATCTGTAATCACTTTTTCAAAGAAAAGTGCACTTTTCACCGTATAGTATAGCATAAAATGCAAAAAAGTAATGTGAAACTTTTATGACATAACGGGGAATATAGCGCTGTATTTCAGCAGGTTAATTTGGGTGGGGGTGGGTGATTTTTTGGTCTGCCTGGCTAATATACCCCGCCATCCTGCTTCGCCAAAGGCTTCGCAGGACAAGGCGGCCAGGCAGAGAGCCCAGGGCCCTTCCTTGGAAACAAAATGTGAAGTTGCTTTGATTTTGGTGTTACGTTTGTAAAGAGGGGGTATGTATGGGTGGGGATAAAAAACCCATAATCGGCGGAAAAATATGCTGTTTTCCGCTTGAGGATAACGCAAGAATGGTCTAAAATTCAGCCATATTTCCTACGCTATGTAACTTTTTGGTTAAATGAATCCTGAACTACCCGAACCCTCCTCTCCATCTGCTGGTGCAGATGATTATGGTGCTGAGTCGATTAAGGTCTTAAAAGGCTTGGAGGCTGTGCGTAAGCGGCCGGGGATGTATATTGGCGACACCGATGATGGCTCGGGCCTGCACCATATGGTGTTTGAGGTGGTGGATAACGCCGTCGATGAGGCGCTGGCCGGGTTTTGCGACACGATTTTGATTACGCTCAATGCTGATGGCAGTGTGACGGTGAAGGATAATGGGCGTGGGATTCCGGTGCAGATTCACGAGGAAGAGGGCGTGTCGGCGGCGGAAGTGATCATGACCCAGCTGCATGCCGGCGGGAAATTCGACCAGAATTCGTATAAAGTCTCCGGGGGGCTGCACGGTGTGGGGGTCTCGGTGGTGAATGCGCTGTCGGAGCGCTTGGAGCTGACGATTTGGCGCGATGGTGAAGAACACCAGATGCGCTTTTCGCATGGTGATGCCGAGGCGCCGCTGAAAGTGGTGGGTCCGGCGGGTGATAAGCGTGGGACAGAGATTACCTTCCTGCCTTCAGCGGAAACATTTACCGGGACGGTGTTTGATTTTGCGACGCTAGAGCATCGCCTGCGCGAGATGGCATTTTTGAACTCAGGCGTGAGGATTACGCTGACCGATGCGCGGGAAGACGAGCCAAATGTGCTGGATATGCATTATGAAGGCGGGTTGAGCGCTTTTGTGGAATATTTGGATCGCAGCAAAAAGGCGCTGCATGTGCCGATGACTTTCGGCGATGATAAGGGAGAGATTGCGGTGGAAGTGGCGCTGGAGTGGAATGACAGCTATCACGAGAATGTGCTGTGCTTCACCAATAATATTCGCCAGCGCGATGGCGGCACGCATTTGATGGGCTTTCGTGCGGCGCTGACGCGGCTGATTAATAATTACGCCAGCGAGCATAGCCTGGGCAAGAAGGATAAAATCACGCTGAGCGGGGAAGACGGGCGCGAGGGGCTGACCTGTGTGCTCTCGGTGAAAGTGCCGGATCCGAAATTTTCCTCGCAGACCAAGGATAAGCTGGTGAGCTCAGAAGTGCGCTCCGTGGTGGAAGGCGTGGTGAATGATAAATTAGGGCAATGGTTTGAAGAGCACCCGACCGAGGCGAAGCTGATTATCGGCAAGGCCGTGGAGGCGGCGCGGGCGCGCGAAGCAGCGCGGAAAGCGCGCGAGCTAACGCGACGCAAAGGCGCGCTGGATATTTCGAACCTGCCGGGGAAATTGGCGGATTGCCAGGAGAAGGACCCGGCGCAGTGTGAGCTGTTTATCGTTGAGGGGGATTCGGCCGGTGGCTCTGCCAAGCAAGG
>JANQQO010000182.1 GCA_028289305.1 Rickettsiales bacterium
CTCACCGAGAAATGGGTGAAAGGCATGCTCACCGGGCCGGTGACCATCTTACAATGGTCGTTCGTGCGCGATGATCAGCCGCGCGAAGATACCACCCGCCAGATTGCGCTTGCGATTCGTGATGAGGTGGTCGACCTGGAAAAGGCCGGTATCCACGTGATCCAAATCGATGAGCCCGCTTTCCGTGAGGGTCTACCCTTGAGGCAAGCCGATCGAGGCGCTTATCTTAACTGGGCGGTTGAGTCGTTCCGCATCAGCGCATCAGGCGTGCAGGATGCCACGCAAATCCACACCCATATGTGCTATTCGGAATTTAACGATATTATTGAATCGATCGCTGCCCTTGATGCGGACGTGATTTCGATTGAAACCTCGCGCTCGCAGATGGAGCTGCTCGATGCGTTTGTCGATTTCCAATATCCTAACGAGATCGGCCCAGGTGTGTATGACATCCACTCGCCGCGCGTACCTGCGGCGGGCGAGATGGAAGCCTTGCTCAATAAGGCGCTTAAAGTCTTGCGCCCAGAGCAGGTTTGGGTCAATCCGGATTGTGGTTTGAAAACCCGCGGTTGGGAAGAAACCGAAGCTGCCCTCAAAGCAATGGTGAGCGCGGCGGTAACTACCCGCAAAGCTTTCGCGGAAGATTCCCAAGCCGTCGGCTAGGACATATAAAGATGTGACGATGCGACGATGAACAGATGTGGCGGTATGACGCGTTCTTTTCGTCACATCCTCGCATCCTCGCATCTTCGCATCGTACACTCCAAAAAACCCCTTTTCTTTTCCCCGCATTCAGTGTATACACTCGGCGCAAACCAGCGGAGAGGTTTGCATGGGAAACACACCAACGATCATTCCAGAAGAAGCCCTCACCTTTGACGACGTCTTGCTCAAGCCGGCGCGCTCAGAGGTGCTGCCTGCGAATGTTACCACTACTACACAACTCACAAAAACCCTCTCACTCGGCATTCCGCTAATTTCTGCGGCGATGGATACCGTCACTGAAAGCGCGCTCGCTATCGCCATGGCGCAGAATGGTGGCATTGGCTGCATCCATAAAAATCTATCGATAGAAGAGCAGGCCGATGAGGTCCGCAAGGTCAAAAAATTCGAATCCGGCATGGTGATTAACCCGATCACAATCTCGCCGGATGCCACGCTGAAAGATGTACTTAACCTGATGGATATACATCGCTTCTCCGGCATTCCTGTCACCGAAAAAAATGGGAAATTGGTCGGCATAATCACCAATCGCGATGTGCGTTTTGCGGAGAATCCGAAGCAAAAAGTCCATGAGCTGATGACCAAAGACAATCTCATCACCGTCAAAGAGGGCGAAAGCCGCGAGGCAGCGCGTAAATTGCTGCATAAACACCGTATTGAGAAGCTTCTTGTTGTTGACGATGCGCATAAATGCATCGGTCTGATTACGGTAAAAGACATTGAAAAAGCAGAAAAATATCCGCATGCCACCAAAGATGCGCTGGCCCGGCTCTGTGTGGCTGCGGCGATTGGCACAGGCGAGGAGGCTGAAGAGCGCGCCTCTGCCCTGCTGGAAGCCGGGGTTGATTGTATCGTGGTCGATACCGCGCATGGTCACTCAACCGGTGTGTTAAACACTTTGGCCACTGTGAAAAAAGCGCATGGCACGGCTCAGCTCATTGCCGGTAATGTCGCCACCGCCGATGGTGCCAAAGCGCTCATCGATGCGGGCGCGGATGCGGTAAAAGTCGGCATAGGCCCCGGCTCGATTTGCACCACACGCATCGTCGCCGGTGTGGGCGTACCGCAGCTTACCGCGGTGATGGAGGCGGTCTCCGTGGCGCAAAAATCCGATATCCCCGTCATCGCCGATGGCGGCATTAAATATTCCGGCGATCTCGCCAAGGCGATTGCCGCCGGCGCCAGCGCGGTAATGCTCGGCTCGCTCTTTGCCGGCACCAAGGAAAGCCCTGGCGATGTTGTGCTCTACCAAGGCCGCTCCTATAAAACCTATCGCGGTATGGGATCGATCACCGCCATGGCCCGCGGCTCGGCTGACCGCTATTTCCAGCAGGAAATCAAAGAAAAACTCAAATTAGTGCCCGAAGGCGTGGAAGGCCGCGTGCCGTATAAAGGCGAGGTCTCTGATGTCATCCACCAACTCATCGGCGGCTTGCGCGCGGCGATGGGGTATACCGGCAATGCCAGTATCGCCGAGATGCAGCAACACTGCCAGTTCGTGCGCATCACCGGTGCGGGTTTGCGTGAATCCCACGTGCACGACGTCACTATCACCCACGAATCCCCCAATTACCGCGTCGAGCAGTAATACGCTGGGATTAAGGATCAAGGAATTAGGATCTAGGGTAAATCACTCCTCCCCTAATCCCCAATCCCTAACGCCTAATCCCTGGCTCTTTCCACAAATCCATTGCCTTTCGCGCTAAGTGGGGGTATCAAACGCGTTTGTAAGGGAAAAGCTCGCGTGGCGGAATAGGTAGACGCAAGGGACTTAAAATCCCTCGTCCTTTGGGACGTGCCGGTTCGACTCCGGCCGCGAGCACCACTGAGATTTCATTAGCGAGCAAAGCGAGTTTAGGAAATCCAGTGCCCTGCGTAGCTTATCCTTCGAAGTGTAAGCGAAGAAGGAGGCGAAGCATGGGCCACTTGCGCCTTCGGTTTCGAGTGGCTTACGCCAGTAAGCCGCATGAAGTCGTTAGAGCTAGGAGTGTCCTTCGTAGCTCCGTAGGAGCGAAGGAGGACTGGCGAAGAAAGGCGTATGGCCGCCGAAGCATGGGCTGCTTGCGCCTACGAGCTTCGGGTGGCAGGCCACCAGAGCGTTTGGCGATACTTTTATATGCATCACCGTGCTTTTTTATAACACCCAGCATCTCCCATGACCCTCACCCTGTTCCATATCCTCCCCCTGTTGGCCGCGTATCTGCTCGGTGCGGTTCCATTTGGCCTGGTATTCGCCCGCGTGCTAGGCAAGGGCGATCTGCGTCAGAGCGGCTCGGGCAATATTGGGGCGACCAATGCGTATCGCACCGGCGGCACGCTGCTCGGCTTGCTCACCTTGCTGTTCGATGCAGGCAAAGGCGCCGCCGTGGTGCTGCTCACCCGTGCTTATATCGACCCAGCTCTCGCGCCCTTTGCCGGGGTGGCTGCGGTATTGGGC
>JANQQO010000197.1 GCA_028289305.1 Rickettsiales bacterium
GGGGCCGTTATCATCAGCGATAACAATCTGACCTGAAGTTATGTCATAAGTATTTTTATCTAGAGTCTGAAATTTATGAGTTTTATCATTTAACTTTACAGTTAAATTACCCGATAATTTCTCGGCATCATAGACATGGGCGGGGCGGCCGAGATCATGCGTTAAGAAATTGGTGATATCAACTAGTGCCGAGATAGGCGATAAGCCAATGGATTCTAGGCGTTTTTTTAGCCATTCAGGGCTTTCATTGTTTTTGACGCCGCGTATATAGCGTCCGATGAATAGCGAAGCGGGTGTTTTGGGGGTAATAGAAACCGAAATTTCTGATTTAAATTTCCCTTCTATGCTTTTGATATTTAATTTTTTTAATTTACCTAATCCCGCGGCGGCAAGATCGCGGGCAATGCCATAGACGCCCAAACAGTCGCCACGATTGGGGGTGATGGCGATGTCGATAATGGGATCATCAAGCCCCATCACAGTGGCTGCTTTTTTGCCTACGGGCGCATCATCAGGCAATTGGATGATGCCGGCGCTATCCTCGCCTAAGCCTAGTTCCGCCGCGGAGCATAGCATACCATTGCTCTCTACATCTCGGATTTTAGCGGCTTTTATCACCATGCCATTGCTTGGGATTGTGCTTCCTACTGGCGCTAACACGGCTTTCATGCCGCTTGTTGCATTCGGCGCACCACAGACAATTTGTAGGGTTTCTTTACCGCTATCTACCTGACATAGCTTAAGTTTATCAGCATTGGGATGTGGTTTTGCTTCTACCACCTGTGCTACAGTGAAGGGAGCGAGCGCCTCTGCGCGATCAATCACCTCTTCCACCTCTAGACCAATAGCAGTGAGCGTATCGGTAATTTCTTCAAGGCTAGCCTTGGTATCCAGGTGTTCTTTTAGCCAGGAGAGGGTGAATTTCATGTGCCCACACCTCCGGGCATGGCGAGTGGGTCGAAGCCGTAATGCGACAACCAGCGGATGTCGGATTCGAAGAAGGTGCGCAGATCGGGAATGCCATATTTGAGCATGGCTAAGCGTTCCACGCCCATGCCGAAGGCAAATCCGCTATATTTTTCTGGGTCGATACCGACATTTTTGAGCACGTTGGGGTGCACCATGCCGCAGCCCAAGATTTCCAACCAGTCTTCACCCGGGCCGATGATGAGTTCGCTTCCCTCGCGCTTACAGCCGATATCCACTTCAGCAGAGGGCTCAGTGAAGGGAAAGAAGCTCGGGCGGAAGCGCAGCGGCACGTCGGAGCGTTCAAAGAAGTGCTCAACGAAATACTGCAGGCAAAATTTAAGCTGGGCCATGCTGGCGGTTTCATCCACATACAGGCCTTCGACCTGGTGGAACATGGGCGTGTGGGTGATGTCGGAATCACAGCGATAGGTGCGGCCAGGCGCAATCACGCGGAAAGGCGGCTCTCCTTCCTGCATAACGCGGATTTGCACCGGGCTGGTATGGGTACGCAGCAGCAGGCGCTCGCCATCCTCTTGCTCCGGAAAAT
>JANQQO010000207.1 GCA_028289305.1 Rickettsiales bacterium
AAATACGCGCAACACGGCCACGTGCACGGGGGCGCCAGCGCTTCATCACAATCCCTTTACCCACAATCGCTTCTGATACATACAGGCGGTCCACATCCAGATTATGGTTGTTTTCCGCGTTCGCAATCGCCGATTGCAGCAGTTTTTTCACATCCTGTGCAATGCGCTTTTTCGAGAAAGTCAGCTGCACTAGGGCTTTATCCACAGGCATGCCGCGGATCAGCTCTGCTACCAGGTTCAGCTTGCTTGGGCTCACCCGCAAACCTTTCACCTTCGCGATCGCTTCGTTTTCTGCTCTACGTATGACCGGTTTCTTGCTCATAACTACTGCTTCGCTTTCTTATCTGCTGCGTGGCCACGATAGGTGCGCGTTGGTGCAAATTCGCCCAACTTATGCCCCACCATGTCTTCTTTCACCAACACAGGGATAAATTTATTCCCGTTATACACACCGAAGGTCAGGCCCACGAATTGTGGCAAAACCGTTGAGCGGCGAGACCAGGTTTTGATCATCTTATTGCCGCTACCGCCTTGCGCTTCGGTTGCTTTCTTCAGCAGATAGCCATCAACAAACGGCCCTTTCCATACTGCACGTGCCATGGACTACCCTTTCCTGCTATACCGTCGTGAAACGATGAATTTATCGGTCGCTTTGTTGCGCCGCGTACGTTTACCTTTGGCTGATTTACCCCATGGCGACACAGGATGACGTCCGCCTGAGGTTTTCCCTTCACCACCACCATGTGGGTGATCTACCGGGTTCATCGCCACACCGCGCACATGCGGGCGTTTGCCAAGCCAGCGGCTGCGACCCGCCTTACCTGTTTTTGCGTTTTGGTGATCTTGATTCGACACCGCACCAATCGTTGCGCGGCAATCGCTCGGCACACGCCGTACTTCGCCCGAACGCAAACGAATTAAGGCATAGCCAGAATCTTTCCCCGTCAGCTGTACATAACTTCCTGCTGCACGCGCCAATTGGCCACCTTTACCAGGCTTCATTTCAATATTATGCACAATCGTACCCACCGGTATCGCGCTTAAAGGTAGGCAATTACCAGGCTTAATATCCGCTTTCTCGCTCGAGATCACCTTATCACCCGCTTTCAAGCGTTGTGGTGCTAAGATGTAAGACAGCTCGCCATCTTCATATTTAATCAGCGCGATATAGGCTGAGCGGTTAGGATCATATTCAATACGTTCCACCGTTGCCGCTACATCCAAGCGATTGCGCTTGAAATCGACCAGGCGATAACGGCGCTTATGCCCGCCGCCACGATGGCGTGAGGTCACATGCCCTTGATTATCCCGACCACTTGAGCGCTTTTTCCCTTCCACCAGGGTTTTTACCGGCTTGCCTTTCCACAGGTCAGACCGATCTACTTGCACCAATTGGCGCTGCGATGGGGTGGTGGGGTTGAATGTTTTTAAGGCCATGATCTTCTTCCTATACGCTCGCCATCACATCGATGGTGTTGCCTTCTGCCAGGCTCACAATCGCTTTTTTATACGCGTTGCGCTTGCCCATCTTGCCACGGAAGCGCTTGGTTTTGCCATCCATACGAATGGTGTTCACTGCGGTCACTTTCACATCAAAAATGTTTTCCACCGCATCCTTCACCTCTTTCTTTGAGGTTTCTGGGCGCACGAGGAAGGTCACCTTGTTATATTGTGACTGCTCGGTTGATTTTTCCGTTACCACAGGGCGACGAATTATATCATACAGCGCAGCGTCGATTTGTTTCTTTGCCTTGCTCATGCTAACCGTGCCTCCAATTGCTTCACCGCTTCTTGCGTCAGCACTACCTGCTCATGGCGCAGAATGTCGTATACATTCGCTCCACCTTGCGGCAGCACATCTACATGCGCGATATTCTGTGCGGCTTTCACAAAATTACCATCTATCGCATCGCCATCAATGAACAGCACATTTGTCAGATTGTGCTTTTTCAGTTGGGCAGAGAGCTCCTTGGTTTTTGCTTGTCCGATTTTTGCTTCGTCCAACACCAGCAGCTTGCCATCTTTCGCCTTGCTTGAAAGCGCCGTTTTCAGGCCAAGCTTGCGGAATTTTTTCGTCAGCGCCGTAGCATGGCTGCGTACCGTAGGGCCAAAACAGGTCGATCCACCACGTTGATGCGGACCATAGCGGCTACCTTGACGTGCACGGCCGGTGCCTTTTTGCTTGAACGGCTTGGCCGTCGTGCCATTTACTTCACCGCGCTCTTTGGTTTTATGCGTACCGGCTTGTTTCTTCGCCCGCTGCCATTCTACCACGCGCTGCAACACATCAAGCCGTACGGGCGCACCAAACACGGCGTCATTCAGCTCAATATCAGCAGGTTTTTTGCTACCAAAAGAGATCACATTAGCTTTCATCGCTCTTCTCCTCTTTTGCGGCATCATCTGCTGCTTGTTCTTCCTTAGCGCCTGCGTCATCAGCTTTTGCTTCTTTCGCCTCTGCTGCGCCACCTTCTTCTTTATCCGAAGCCACTTCTTCGCGTGCTTTTTCTTCCGCCGCTTTCAGCTCAGCAGCACGTGCTTCTGCAGCGGCGCGCTCCTCTTCTTCTTTTTGCTTAATCGCTTCGGCTTCAGCCGCTTTCACTTCTTCTTCTAAGCGCTTGCGTCCTGCAGGGTAGGGGGCTGCTTCTGGTAGGCCATGCTTGGCCGCATCACGAATCGTGACAAAACTGCCCTTTGCACCGGGTACAGC
>JANQQO010000209.1 GCA_028289305.1 Rickettsiales bacterium
ATCGGCGCCCTCACCCACTCCGCACCCAATAGCGATATCGGCCTGGATAGCGTGCCCGACGCGCCTGCTGCCATAGTGCCCGACACACGCGACGTAGCATGATCATGCAGATCTATCTAAAACGCGCTCTGTGTTGCGCCATCATCACCCTCGCGCTATTATGCGTCACCCTGCCTGCGCAAGCGCAGCAATTCTCCTTCATCCGCGATGCAGAGATTGAATCGACGTTAAGCGAATACGCGAAGCCCATCTTTTTAGCCGGCGATCTCGCGCCAGAACATGTCTCCGTCTACATCATCAAGGATCAGAACCTGAATGCCTTCGTCGCGGGCGGCCAAAAGCTCTTCCTCAACACCGGCCTGTTGATGAAAAGCGATGATCCGCTGATGGTTATCGGTGTCATTGCGCACGAAGTCGGCCATATCGCCGGCGGCCACCTCATCCGCAAGCAGGAAGAATTAGAAAATGTCGGCATTGGTGCCGCGCTCAGCTATGTGCTCGGCGCCGCCTCCATCGCTGTTGGCGCCCCTGCAGCCGGCCAAGCCATCATCAGCGGCGGGCAGCATACCACACATCGTACCGCACTCAAATATTCCCGCACCCATGAACAAGCTGCCGACCAAGCCGCCCTCGAGCTCCTCACCGAGCTGGGCTATTCCGCCAGCGGCCTGCTCGAATTGCTGGAAACCTTGTTCAATAGAGAAACCTTAGAATTCGGCGAGCTCGACCCCTATGCCCTCACCCACCCGCTCTCGCAAGAGCGCATCAGCCATATCCGCAACTATGTTGAGCAATCGCCCTTAAAAGACAAAAAAGCGCCTGAGCATTTGCAGCAGCGCCACCTGCGTATGGTCGCCAAGCTCAAAGGCTTCCTCAATCCGCCGGAGCGCACCTTGCAGGAAACCGAAAACGATGCCACCCTGCCCGGCCGCTATAGCCGCGCCATCGCGCATTACCGCAATCAGGATCTTGGCGCTGCCTTAGCCGAGCTCGATAGCCTGCTTAACACCCACCCTGATGACGCCTATTTCCATGAGTTAAAAGGCCAGATCCTGTTTGAGAATGGCCGCGTGCGCGAGTCGATTCCCGCCTATGCTAAAGCCGTTTCCCTCTCTGAGGGCAATGCGCTGATGAGCCTGGAGCTCGCCACCGCGCAGCTAGCCACTGAAGATCCCACCTTGCTCAAAGAGGCGATCACCGCGCTAGAGCGCGTAGTGGTGGAAGAGCCAAAAAACATACTCGCCTGGCACCAGCTCGGCATCGCATATGGCCGCAATGGCGATCTCGGCGCCTCCTATCTGGCGCTTGCGGAAAAAGCCGCACTCCAACAGCGCAAGG
>JANQQO010000210.1 GCA_028289305.1 Rickettsiales bacterium
AAAGCTATAAGCCGCAGAAAACCAACGTTTGCAGCAAGCAATAGTAGAATTTAACGGAAGACGACCGTCTTATTCCCGTTAAGCAACACCCGGTGCTCCACGTGATAGCGCAGTGCGCGCGCCAGCACCTGGCGCTCGATATCCTGCCCCATGGCGCGCAGCACTTCCGGCGTATGGGTATGATCGACGCGAATCACCTCCTGCTCGATAATCGGCCCCTCATCCAAATCTGCTGTCACATAATGCGCCGTGGCGCCAATCAGCTTCACCCCGCGGTCATAGGCCTGGTGATACGGCTTTGCGCCCTTAAACCCAGGCAAAAACGAATGGTGAATATTAATCGCCCGCCCTGAAAGCATTTCACACAGTGCTGGGCTTAAAATCTGCATATAACGCGCGAGCACCACCACCTCAATCTCCAGCTCCGCAACCAGCCCCGCTAACTTCTCTTCCTGCGCTGCCTTGGTGTCCGGCGTCATCGGCAAATGATGAAACGGAATGCCATATTTCTCCGCCATCGGCGCCAGAGTTTCATGATTCCCCACCACCGCCGGAATGTCGATCGGCAATGTGTTATTCTCCGCCCGGTGCAGCAAATCATGCAAGCAATGCCCTTCCTTGCTCACCATCAGCAACACGCGCGGCTTATGCAGCACATTATGCAGCGCCCAGTCCATAGAAAACCGCTCGGCAATCGGCGCGAAAGAGGCGGTGATCGCCTCGCGATCCGGCGCCTTCGGCCCGGCTTCAAACATCGTACGCATGAAAAACTGGCCGGTAGACGCATCACCAAACTGCGCAGATTCTAAAATAAACCCGTCATGCTCGGCCAAAAATCCCGATACCGCCGCCACAATACCCAGCGTATCCTGGCACGAAAGCGTAAGAATATAGCGTTTTGTCATCGTTTTTATCGCTGTGTTATCACCCACACACCGCTCTAGTAGCGGTTTGTACAATTTATTTCAAATTTTAACTAAATATTAACCTTTTTCTGCTAGGCTACATAACATATAGCCAAAATAACAAAAGGAGTATAGCGCTATGTTTTATCAATCATGTAAAAAAATGTTCTGCGCCGTAGCGCTAGTAGGACTGTTCACCACCGGCTTCATCGCCACAGAGGCAGAAGCAGGATGTACGGCTAATAAAATTACGACGACAGTAAATGGCGTAAAAGGCCAACCGATGAACTGCCTTGGCAAAGCAACACGCGCTGTAGAACCTCGCCTTGGCCAAGTGCGCAGCAAAATGCGTAATAAGCTGAAATTTAAATAACCACCCACTCCCTCCCAAGAGTATTTCCCCCTTAATAAAAAAATGGGAGCCCCACCATGGCAAGGCTCCCATCTTCTTTTTTTCTCCTCCCTCGCTTGCGGGGGAGGTAAGATTTGCTTCAGTGAGCTGAAGCGAACTTAGCAAATCTGGAGGGGGTGTTCTGTCCTCTGACGTCTGTCTTCTGAATTAGAAATCCATGCCACCCATACCGCCCATGCCACCCATACCGGCAGCAGCAGCGGCAGCAGCACCAGCAGCGCCACTATCCTTATCTTCCGGCTTATCCGCCACCAAGGCTTCGGTGGTGATCAACAAGCCAGCAACACTCGCCGCATCCTGCAATGCCGCACGCACTACTTTCGCAGGGTCAATAATCCCCGCTTTGTATGCATCGACATATTCCAGATTCTGTGCGTCGAAGATTTGCTTGTTATCTTTGCTTTCGCTGAGTTTACCAGCAACCACAGCACCATCCACGCCCGCATTTTCTGCGATCTGACGCAGTGGCGCTTGCAGCGCACGGCGCACAATATTAATGCCCGCTTGCTGGTCATCATTAATGGCGCTCAGCTTCTCCAACGTACGCGCCGCATAAAGCAGCGTCGTACCACCGCCAGGC
>JANQQO010000211.1 GCA_028289305.1 Rickettsiales bacterium
CAATACGCCCTACCACAATGCCCGCCGCCACATTCGCCAAGAACACAGCATCCTTAAGCTCCATGCCTGCGCCCAGCGCGGTGGCTAGCGTCGCCACCACCGTATCTCCTGCGCCAGAAACATCATACACCTCCCGCGCAATTGCTGGAAAATGCGCAGGCTCACCCTTATGGCTCACCAAGGTCATCCCCGCCTGGTTGCGCGTCACTAAGACATGGGCAAAATCATATTTCCGCATCAGCGCTTTCGCCGCCTTAATCACCGCTGCATCATCCTCCAGCGCTGCGCCAGCCACGCGCTCCAACTCAGCCTGATTCGGCGTGATCACCGTTGCCCCAGCATAAATACTAAAATCATTTCCCTTCGGATCCACCACCACCGGGCGCCCTTTTTTCTGCGCCGCGGCGATCACCTCTTTCAGCACCTCCGGCGTCAGCATCCCCTTGGCATAGTCGGAAATGATCACTGCCGCGCAGTCTTTCAGCGCACTCTTCGCAAGCTTGATCGATTTTTTGCTGGTCGCCGTCGATACCGAATTCGTTAGCTCTTTATCCGCCCGCAGCAATTGCTGGTTCTGCGCGATATAGCGCGTTTTCACCGTTGATATGCGCTGCTTCTCAGTGGTCAGATAGGCTTCTACCCGCGGGTCTTCCCCCACCATAGACGTCAAACTCGCCCCGGCATCATCATCGCCGATCACCGAAATAAACACCGCATGGCCACCAAGTGCGGCGATATTCCGCACCACATTGCCTGCCCCGCCGAGCATCGTATCTTCGCGTGTCACTGAGAGAATTGGCACCGGCGATTCAGGTGAAATGCGGCTGACCTCACCATAAATAAAATGATCCAGAATCAGATCACCCAGGCACAGCACACGGCTGTCTGCAAAGCCTTCAACTGCATGGGATAAACTATCGCTATCGCGTGGTGACATGCCGCCCCCTTAAAAATGCGCGCCTTACCTATTGCGCCGAGGCGGAAGAGGCCTCGTCTTCTTTTTCTTCCCGCTCTTTAGTCGCCTGCACTTTATCTATCAGCGCCTGCAGCTCGGTTTGCGTACACAAACCCAGCAACACCGGGTCACGCGGGTGAATCGTCGAAATATTACGATGCGTCCGCTCACGAATCGCATTAATCGTATTTTTCGTCGTACCAATCAGCTTCACCACCTGTGCATCGCTGATTTCCGGATGATGCTTCAGCAGCCATGCAATCGCATCAGGCTTATCTTGCCGGCGTGCAATCGGTGTATAGCGGGTTTTCTGCTTCTTCTGGCTTTTCAAAAACTGGGAGGTTTCTGAGGTCAACACCAGCTTCACTGTCGCATCTGCAATCGCCGCATCCAGATTTTCCTGCGTTAATTGGCCAGAAGCAACCGGGTCATTCCCCAAAATGCCCGCCGCCACATCACCATCCGCAATGCCTTGCACTTCCAGCGGGTGCAACCGGCAAAATTCAGCAATCTGCTCAAATGTCAGCGTCGTATTTTCAATCAGCCATACAGCCGTGGCCTTAGGCATTAGTGGCGCATTCATCACGTATTCCCTTAATGTTGAGTGAACCAGATCCGCGCTATCATCCTCAGTTTTGCGCCATTGTCAAGCATAGCAAACAGGAAAACGCTCTCCGGGCATCCCGCCACACACAACCACCCACCTACTTTGCTTGACAGAATTGCCCGAAACCCGTATAAGACCACCTCTCATATTGAAGAGTATGGGGCCGTAGCTCAGCTGGGAGAGCGCCTGCCTTGCACGCAGGAGGTCGTCGGTTCGATCCCGTCCGGCTCCACCATTAGCCGCAGCAGCGAACGAAGTGAGCGTCGCGAGACTTATGCCCTCCGAAGCTCCTTTACGGAGCGTAGGATGGGCAAGAGAAGCCATCCGAAGCTCTTTACCCAGCAAAAAACCGCCACATGTCTAACGACACTTCTACACATAATTACTCCTTTGGTGGGTAAAAGACGCCGACAATCATAAAAGGGTTGGTGCTGCGGCGAATATGCCAATACTTGTTGGTGCCCAGAAAGAAATGGACGTCACGTGTTTCGGTAAATTCGTCAAAATATTTTTTCCTTAGATGGTGATAAATAACATCCTTTTTCTTTCCGTATTTGCGCAGTAGCTTGCGACAGAGCTGGTAGATCTCCCAATCTAAAATTTGTAAACAACTGCGCTTCCCGGCATCATCAAGAAAGGTATAGTGAAACGTGTAGGGAACAGATTCTGCTAGCTGTCGTATACGAGCTTTATCTTTTCGTGCGTTATCTCAGTCACCAGCTACAAATGCGTAATAGGGTAACAAAAATCCGGGCGGTGTTGCAGGGCGCGGGCGACTCTGCTGCGGTGACAGTGCTGTACATTGGCTTCAAAGCAGGTGATGGCAATACGGCTATGCTGTGTGGTGAGCTGGGCGAGGAGGTCGAGCTTATCCTGCTGCTGGGCAAGGGTTTCTTGCTCATATGCGTCGAATAACGTTCGGTAATCCTGGTGTTCAGAAAGATTGCGGCGTTTCTCAGACACAATACCGAGCTCTGGGATGTGCCTATAGCCAATCCCAACTTTCTCCAGCGCCGTTTTTAACTCTTCCTTAGAAAACCCATATTTCTGGCTAAATGCGTTGCGGCGCACATCGCATAGCAGCGCCACATGATGTTCCAGCAAGGTGTTGAGGTAGGCTTCTGGCGTTTTACCCTCATAACCAATCGTATAAAACACCTGTTCCTCTGCTGCAGAAGCGGTTTTTTGATGGGTAACATAATCTGGATATTGCTCGTGCACATAAAGGTGCAGCGCTTCAGAAGGGGTATCAAGCCAGCGATTTTTTAGCTGCTGGATAGCGAGTTTTTCAAAGAAATCAAGCGCCACTGCAAAGCGCTCTATACCCTCTGTGGCCATCCAATTGTCAGATGCTTTAAGGCAGTTCTTGTTTACGAGCACCTGCTTATCAGCCTCTGCCTGCAGCGAATGGGGGCCAGTGGCTTGCGGGATGAAATCATAATAATGATTATGCTCGATATAGGCATGGCAATATAAAAATAGATAGGCGTGAAGGTCTGAAGCGGAGATAGACCCGCCCAGTTCCTGCACCAGCGCCATTAACACTTTCATTCGATGTATGAGCCGCACTTCCTTTCCCCTTGTATAGTTTCTAGAATATCCCTGAAAATCACTTTGCGGAAGGGGGAGAAATAAAAAAACAATACCTAACCACACCACCAAAAAATCACCGTCTTGCCTTTTTGCCTAAAATGCAGTAAGCCTGCGTTTCTTACACACATTGCACAAATAGCCTAAGGGGGATATATGGAACCCACACCCGTGCTTGCTTTTTCTGCACTCGGCATACTCGCTTATCTCTTTATTTTCGTCATCGGCCTCGGCGTTGCTTGGCTGATAGCTCTTTATATCATCGACCGCACCCAAACCCAAAGCACCCTACGCCGTAACTATCCCGTGCTCGCCCGCGGCCGTTATTTATTTGAACATCTCGGTGAATTCCTACGGCAATATTTCTTTGCGCTCGATCGTGAAGAATTACCCTTTAACCGTGCAGAGCGCTCCTGGTGCTATCGCGCTGCAAAAAATGTCGACTCCACCGTGCCCTTCGGCTCCACGCGTGATTTACGCCCCACCGGCACAATCTATTTCGTCAACTGCCCCTTCCCCACGCTCGAGGAAGATACCACCGCACCCGGACCGGTCACCATCGGCCCCTATTGCGATCACCCCTACAGTACCACCTCGCTATTCAACATTTCCGGCATGAGCTACGGCGCAATCTCCATCCCAGCGGTCAGAGCCCTCTCCCACGGCGCCAAGAAAGCCGGCATCTGGATGAATACTGGCGAAGGCGCGCTCTCGCCCTATCACCTAGAAGGCGGCTGCGATATCGTCTTCCAAATCGGCACTGCGAAATTCGGTGTACGCAAGCCAGAAGGCGGGTTCGATGAAGCAAAGCTCAAAGAAGTCGCCGCGCATGAACAAGTGAAAATGTTCGAAATCAAGCTCAGCCAGGGAGCAAAACCCGGCAAAGGCGGCATTCTCCCTGGCGCGAAGGTAAACGAGGAAATTGCTAAAATCCGAGGCATTCAAGTCGGCCAAGATGCACTAAGCCCCAACCGCCATCCTGAAATCGACTCGGTTGACGACCTCCTCGATATGATCGCCTACGTGCGCAACACCACCGGCAAACCCGTCGGGTTCAAAGCCGTGGTCGGCGCTTACGGCTTTTTTGAAACCCTATGCACTACCATCCACGCACGCGGCATCGAAAGCGCGCCCGATTTCATCACGATCGACAGCGCCGATGGCGGTACTGGTGCAGCACCGATGAGCCTCATTGACAATATGGGCATGCCGATTAAAGAAAGCCTGCCGCTCATTGTGGATATCTTAAAGAAGCATAACCTCCGCGATCGCATCAAACTCTGCGCCAGCGGCAAGCTGCTTACACCGGCAGAGGCCGCTTGGGCCTTCTGTGCCGGCGCAGATTTCGTCAACTCCGCTCGCGGGTTCATGTTTGCTCTGGGCTGCATCCAAGCCTTGCAATGCAATAAAAACACCTGCCCCACCGGCATCACCACGCATGACAAAAAGCTGCAATATGGCCTTGATCCCACCAATAAGGCCGTGCGCGTCGCGCAATATGCCCAGAATATGCACAAGGAAATTGGCATTATCGCCCATTCTTGCGGCGTGCCAGAACCGCGGCGCCTAAAACGCTATCACGCACGTGTGGTCACAGAAAACGGCCAATCCCTCAGCATGGCCGACCTCTACCCCGACCCCGATAATGATAACACCAGCGCCACACCCACCAGTACCAGCGCCATAGGCGGGTAGAAATTTAGCTTCTCATTTGAGACTCGCCAAAATTATCTCTAAAATCTGCTGCTATCTTTTCTAGCGCCTGCTGATGACGATCTAAGAGCTCTTTTCCTTTCCCTTCGGTCATAAATGTATTCCACCGCTGGTTCATTTCACGAATGTTGTCCAAAAATGCCTGCGCGGAATATGTTGTTTCTCCTCTAGCAGCGTTTACTCTATTTTTATATTCCTCACTACCCACCCTTTCATCCAGTATATCGCTAATGATATTGGCGGTAGTAGGTGCCGCAGTTGTAGTGCCTGTATTCATGCCACCATTAATAACAAACTTTCCTCCTTTGCTTGTTTCGCCAATAGCAAATAATGGTACATCATTTGTCGTAAAAGACCGCACACACACATCATCCCAACACACCACCTCATCCGCTTCCATTGCTTTATCAAAGTGTTCTCCATAAAGCGCCCTAGCAATTCTAAGATTTTCTTCCTGCATTGCCTTCTTCTGCTCATCGGAAATACTATGCGGATCTGAACCAACCCACGCATAGCCACCACCAATAACAATATATTGCTTCCCATCACGCTCTATAATTTTATGATTCTGATCAGCAACCGGGCGCAGCGTACCTTCAGGCATGGATTGATGTCCCGCCTCAGTCATATCACCATACCTCTTCATCTCACCATCCGGCAAAGCAAAGTAACGATCACCATGCACTTTAAAGCTTTGTTTTATCCCTTCGGGCGCAGGCAACATCACCCACCCACCTGCAACACCGTTAATTTCATACTCTGCAGGCGTCCCCTCCAATAATTTTCCTGCGTAGGCTCCCGTAGAAACAACAACATTCGTTCCGGTAATCGCATATGCTTTTTCTTCTGTCTCACCTACTCTTTGTATTCCACTAAGACCGGTTATTTGTTTTGTCTCATTCATCTTTATGGATTGTATTTCCGTGTTGAACTGTATTTCTACCCCGTGTTCCTCCAAATACGTCATCAAACGCTCTGCAAACTTATGAATATTAAATGTAAAAGAGCGCTCCTCATCCATCAGCAACACACCACCTTTGACAAAACCGCTCTCTATCGCATGATAAAAATGTGGGTATTGAGTTTTAATTTTCTTAAGATCCTCTGGGTTGTCCGCAGATAGTGCCCCATCCGTTTTGGCCAAGCCGTCATATTTTTCGTGCAGTGCTTTTGCTGCTTCATATAACTCTTTGTTATCATACACTCTAGCCACACCTGGTATGAGGTCCACATCCTCAAATAACGCCGGCTGATTCTCACGCATTTCATGCCACCAATTCATTGCAAACTGGTTATACTTCACATAAAGCTCAAAAAGATCTTCTTTAAACACCTTATTCTCCTCACAGCATGCTGTAACACGCTTGGCTAGCCATTGAATTTCTTCCTCACTACACGCGCCAATCTCTTTTCCAAGCCAGCCACCTTCTGTAATCAAATGCTGGAACATAAAATCCATATCTGGGTAGGTCGCCGTATTGTCTGTATAATTATGGCCCTCAAATAAGGTAATATAGCGATTAACCAACCCCTTCCACGTCGATCCATCGAGTTGATTTCCTTGAGAATCCACATAAAACTCGGAACCATCCTTCTCCAAAAGCCTTGGATCACCATTCTTTGTTACAATTTTAATATCCGCACCTGGATCCTTTAATTTCAGCATATACGCCGTCATTAAGGCATCAACCCCACCACCAACGATGACATTTTCATGTGAATCCAAATCAGACGTGCTCATACAGCGCTTTCTGCATTACTTTTCTCGGAAGACTGATTTTACCATTTTTTGAGATAATCGAAAAACAAAAACCTTCTACCAGCCTCACCCAATACCGTGTTGCTTTTCCCATTCGGCCAGTTGGTTGAGGGTAGCGTCGATCATATCTTGCGGGTCGTTATCTAATGCGGCCTGTGCATCGGGCGGAATGTTAATAATCTCATCCTGGTTGCGCTCTGACCACCGCACCATCTCCAACAACATATAAATCAGGTCTTTGCCTTTATCGGTCAGATAATAAAGCTTACGCCGCCCACTTTCTGGGTGTGGAATCGAGGCGATAAGGCCGGTGCATTCCATTTTCTTCAAACGGTCGGATAAAATATTGCTCGAAATCCCCTCCTCTGCCGCCAGCATATCCTTATATTCATGCCGGCCCAGAAACATCAAATCGCGAATAATCAGCAGCGTCCAATGGTCACCAACCACATCCAACGCGCAGGCCACTGGACATTCAGAGCGAATATTATGTTCTGTACGCTTTACCATAAAAAATCACTTGCATAATGCAATTGTTATATCTATACTTGACATACTTGCATTATGCAAGTATTAGACGCAGAAATCAATAAAAATGCAAAAAATCGGCCGTATCACACCCGCAAAAACACCCTTAAAAAAATAAGCAGTAAGGACGCATCATGAGATCATTTATGGAACAATTTGGGCTACACCTCGCAAATACCGTCATTCGTTTCCGTTGGTTGGTTGTCCTGATCTCGCTGCTTATTGTGGTAGCCTCCGCTTATGGCGCACAATACCTCCAATTCGCAAATAACTACCGCGTGTTTTTCGGCAGCGATAACCCGGAACTCACCGCCTTCGAAGAATTTCAAGAAACCTTCTCCAAAAACGATAACGTCCTCTTCGTATTAACGCCCAAAGACGGCAATACTTTCAGCAGCGATATGGCGCAGCTGATGGAAGAGATCACTGAAAAAGCCTGGCA
>JANQQO010000214.1 GCA_028289305.1 Rickettsiales bacterium
CCATCGGCATTTCTGGTGCTATTCAGCATCTTGCGGGCATGAAAGATAGCAAAGTCATCGTTGCCATCAATAAAGATGAAAACGCCGCTATCTTCGAGATTGCGGATTATGGCCTGGTGGCAGATCTCTTTGAGGTATTGCCTGAATTAGAGAAAGCGCTGGGGTAACTCTAGGGTAACGCCATGCAGACATCGTATTTATCCCGCTTCCTTTCCCTTTCTTTTGCTAAGACACATGGGGGAGTGCGGGGTATTGGGCGGTCGAACGCATTGTATCAGTCAGAAAAACATGTGCGGCAATCTTTTGCGCAATATGCCAAGCTGGTGCTCGGCGCCACACTCGCTGCTGCAGATGGTGATATTAATAAAGAAGAACTAAAACGCCTGCACAGCCTCTTTTTTACGCTTGAAATGGAGCCGGCGGAGCTCGAGCGCCTTTGCACAGAGGCCTTGGCAGACACGGTAGGGTGGGCGCATTACGCCCGTCGCCTAAGAGGATTTTTTCCTGAAAATAAGGGTACTTATAAGCAATGGTTAAGGCAATATGTACAATTAGCGGCGGTCGATGGCCCCATCAATGCAGACGAGATTGAGGTATTAAAAGAGTTTGCCCAGGTGTTTTCGCTTTCACCCGGCTGGCTGATTTCTCTGCTGCAACCCTACATCCTTCCGCCGGAGGGCGATGCGTATATCGTGTTGGGCGTGCCGCCGGTCACTAGCGATGCGGAAATCACCCGGCGCTACCGCAAGGCGCTGCTTGCCTACCACCCTGATCATCTTGCAATTGTTGATGAAAGCGGCGTGTTGCCTGCTCTGGCGCAGCGCCGCATCAATATGCTACACAGTGCCTATCACACGTTGATGGAAAAGAAAAAAGCGGCCTAACCTGCTGCCTCGCGCACCCATGCCCTACACCTCTCCTAATCATGATGCTCGTCCCGCTGGAGCGGAGATTAGCGTGTTGGTGTTGCATTACACCGGCATGGAAAGTGCTGAAGCCGCCCTCACGCGGCTATGTGATCCGGAGGCAAAGGTCAGCGCACATTATGTCGTCGATGAAGATGGCACAACGCACGTGCTAGTGGAAGAATCTGCCCGTGCTTGGCATGCGGGGAAGAGCAACTGGCGTGGTTATGAAGGCGTGAACGATATTTCGATTGGCATTGAGCTCGTTAATCCCGGGCATGAATTTGGTTATCGTCCGTTTCCCGAGGCACAGATGCAGGCGCTGATAACACTATGTCAGCAGATTCTAGCGCGCCATCCCATCCCGCCACGCAATGTGGTGGCGCATGCTGATATCGCGCCCGACCGCAAGGAAGATCCTGGCGAGCTGTTCGAGTGGCGGCGCCTGGCCCAGCAGGGCATTGGCCTATGGGCGGAGGGTGATATGAAGCCGCCAGAGCGCATGTTTCAGCCTGAAGCCAGCAGCGAAGAGGTGCGCCATCTGCAGCATAAGCTCAGTGATTATGGTTATCCCCTTCCCATCACCGGTGTGTATGACGCGCAGACGATCTCTGTCATAAAAGCGTTTCAGCGGCATTTCAGCGCGGGGCGTTATACTATTAACGGCATCTGGGATACCGGTCTTGATGCCATCCTTTCCCGCCTGTTAGCGAGTGTGATTTAAATGACGCTCAAGCGCCGCGTAGGCTGCGCTCCCACTTGGTCGCTAGTCGTCGCTTCGCTCCTCCGAAGTGTATCTATGCACAGTCCTTGCTATCCTTCCTCTGTCATCCTCGTGGCATGAAAGGTGCTTTGCAGCTTTCATGAGCACGGGGATCCACCGGGCAACAAAAACCTGTGCCAAAGGGGGTAATAGACATCAAATAATTCTTATATAATAATTTATTACCAGGGATATCTAGTGCAAAATACCAACAAAAATCCTTGTTGCATTTCGTGTTATGCTGCGCTACTATCCGAGCACTATTTTTCCCAGATGGCTGGATGGCTGCTTCGTGTTTTTTAAGCACGGGGAGGAAAGTCCGGGCTCCACGGGACATGGTGGCGGGTAACACCCGCCGGGGGCGACCCCAGGGAAAGTGCCACAGAAAATAAACCGCCTTTTCCACATGTTTTGCTTTTTGGTCGAATATGCGGGTGAG
>JANQQO010000218.1 GCA_028289305.1 Rickettsiales bacterium
AAATACGATACGCCACGGCATCCGTGTTGAGGTCCAGCACCTTGGCATCGGCCCAAACCCGCACAATCTCATCAATTTCTCCTTCGCAAATCGCCACCGCCATGGTCACCGAATAGCTGAACGTGGTTTGCGTCTGCGTGATGCCGCTGCCACCACCTTTCCCCCCACCTGAAACGGTATTCGTCGTCGCGGTTTCCTTAATCGGTAAGGACCAGATGACATTCCCAGCAATACGCGAGGTGCCATAAAGCACCGGGATTGGTTTACCATAGGTGGAGGTCTGCACCGTTAAACCCGGCAGGCGCGGCCCACGCAATCCCGGCAAGCCATTGCCGAAAATCGCATCATCAAGCTGCCCGCCAAGCAGGCGCGCGGCCCCGCCGATCACGTTGCTGGCAATGCCACCCGCTATACCGCCGCCTACCAGATTTGTTGTTGCCGCTGTTGCGGCTGCTGTTAATGCAATTGTTGCCATTATCTGCTACCTTTTCTTGACATTCACACACATAGTTTTACTCTTCGGTAAACACCTCTTGACGCTAAAAGGCCGCCATGAAATCACTCGCCACTCTTGCCATCATCGCCCTACTCATTACTGCCTGCGCTGGGCGCAGCCCACGCCCTGTGATCGTCACGCAATATGGTGACCCCTATAAATCCTGCGATCTGCTCGCCCTTGAGTTTGAACTCATCAAAAAAGAAGTGCGCCGCCTGCTGCCTGAGTCTGACACCTTCACCTATAATGCCTCAATGGGTGTGGCCGGCCTGTTCTATTTCTATCCCTGGTTTTTCCTCAATCTCACCGAGGCGGAGCAACGGGAGATAGAGGCGCTCCACCATCGCTATAACCACCTCATCAATATCGCCAAAAAGAAAGAATGCGGCTTCTCGTACAAGCCCGCACCGGTGTTAAAGCGGGAAATAGAAGATCCTACCGTCACACATACCTACCCCGGCAAGCCACGAAAACTGTAGACTGCGCGCATTCGCTTTTGCCACATCGCATCTAGGCGGTGCTCGACCACTTTGCGCGCCGGCGCATAGCTATGGATAATGCCGAGCGCCCCTTCTGGATAATCGCTGACAATTGCCACGTGCTGATTCCTGCCCTCAAACGCCAGTAATAATATATCGCCCGGCTCAGGTGCCGTGAGCGGTGCAGGGTCCAAATAGCGCGCCAGCCCTTCTTGCAACAATACCTGATCTGGCAGGCGGCCATAATCCCGCACATCATACGTGCTGAGCAATGCGCCTGTTTCTTCTCCCTCCAAATAGGCCGGGAGCTTGAGCGCCCGCACCACCCCAACGATCAAGCCAATGCAGTCACACCCACCCTTATGACGCGCATCTGCCTTCACCCGTCCTTGGTGATGAAAGCGCGTCCCCACCCAATCCCGCGCTTCTTCCACAATAGCAGCGCGGGTGACTTGCATGGCTGATCTCACTTATAAGCTATTGCGCGTGCCCGCGGTCTCCAGGATACGGTCCGTACCCGGCACATGCGGCTCACCACGAAAATTAATCGCATTGGTGAAACGATTCTTGCACGTCTCAAAACTTTTATCGCAGCCAGCGATCATCGTATACGCATCGCCGGTCTGCACCGCATAGGGCATGGGCAATACCAGGATGATCTCGCCTTGCGCGAATTCCTTCACCTCCATGCTGAGGCCGTTATTATTGCCACTGGTAAACGTGATCTTGCCAAAGGTGAAAAACCCGGCCGCCTCCATGCGCGTATCATCGCTGAATACCTGATTGCTGGTGACACTCGTTAGCGTACCCGTCACAGTAAATGGTGCGAGGTTCACCTTGCAGCGCCCATCACCCAGCCCGGCCCGGCACGCCGGCGCATAGAGCTCGCCAATGCTCTGCGATAAGCGCTGGGTGAGCCCACGAATCTCCGCTACAAATTGATGTTGATTCATCGATACTTCACCTAACCACCCGCGGCGTAACAATAATGCGCCCTGTGTGGTGTCAGCATAATTGAGCTTAAACACCTCTACTTCGGCAAAATCATAGATGCCGGCGAGGATATCCGCCTCGGTTATTGTGGTGGAATCGAGCACACCTTCAATATCAAGATTATCAACCGAGAGCGTGGCACTATTCGCCACCGCAGAGGGCGTAAACCCGCTAGACGCCTGGTAGGTCACGCTTGCATAGGTGATATCTTGATCGTGATCGGTAAACCCCATCACCACAGCATCGCGCCGCGTGAGCTTCCAACAGGTGGCCAGCGTCGTGGTTTCAGCGGTGATATGCGTTTCTAATTCTGGGCTAATCGTCTTCATACGCGAATCTCCACAATAGGAATGGTTTGTATCGAGAACACGCCATAGTCATCGAGGCGCGCGGAGGGCGTGTCGGTGTCAAACCGCACTGGCACGTCGAAGTCATAATCAGCGCTGATGACTTCGCTTGCCGCCGGTGGCGTGGTGAATGTCACAACGCCCGTGCTGCTATCCACCGCCACACCGCTGCTCTGCAGCACCGCATCCACATAGATGTTCACCGTGCCCGTTACGGGTTTGGTGATGCTACGCACATGTGCACCCGGCCCGCTGCCATAGGTTTTCGTGAGCTGGAACTCGGTGGTCGCATCATCGCCAGCGCCAATCACTGCCCCGGTTGCTTTAAAATCCGACCAGTCTTTAAAGCGAAAGCCTTCGGCCCGTCCCTTACGCGCACGGAAAAACGCAATCAACGTATCCAGCTGCGTTTGTGTCTTCACCCCATGCGCCACATTATAACTGGCGCGCGCATGCACCCAGTTGCTATTGCGCTGCTCATACCCACCATGCGTAATCACCACATCGGTGGAAAACGCTGGCCCGCCAGAAGATCCAAACGAAATATCTTCTGCAAAACGCTCCTCTACAAAAACCATTGTACCCTCAATCTGTTATTGCCATTTGTGAATCTGTAATAAGAAAAATTTCTGCT
>JANQQO010000253.1 GCA_028289305.1 Rickettsiales bacterium
TATTTTACCCTATCTTGATGAACGCATCATCGCGGAGAAAGCCTGTGGTCTTGGATTGCAGGTGCAGATGCTGTGCGAGAAATATGCCGAGCAGGGCCGTGTGGAAGAGGTGCGGCAGCTGCGTATGCTGCATGATCGGTTATGGGCGATCGTACAGGAGGTAAAGGAGCATCACTCTGAAAATCAGCCACGCGAAGAAGCGGGTACACCTGAAGGCGGGCGGTGGATTCCTTACGGTGTTATTCCTGGCAATGATGAAGTGACATTTATCAACACCATTGAGCATCCTTCAGGAGGGAGACTAAACCGAGCCAATGTCTTTGTGGGTGGGCTTAATGATGATTCCTCAAAAATTGTGAGAAACTCATTCAGCCTTGGGCGATATACTTATGGCGATAATTATTACGCAGAGCAGGATGTAGATGGAAGTGGTAAATTGGTGGAGCTTATCAATGAAATGCCCTTAGGGCGCCAGGTGAATCTAATTGGACATAGTTATGGGGCTGATACGATTGCCAGGGTGGCGATTGCGTTGCCGGGCCGTGTACATACATTGATCACCATTGACCCTGTGAGCAAAATTGAAACTCGGCCTAAATATAGCGATATACGAAAAAGCGTAAAACGCTGGATTAACGTGAATGCGGCAGGACAGGCTATTTCAATTGGTGATATTTCTGCGCTCTTCGGGGGGGCGTGGAATAGCGGACCAGAAGATTTTGCAAATATTTATATTGAGGCACCATATGTTCATGAAGCATTTGATGATATGATGCTTTATGCTCCAGCAGGTAGCTCAAACCCACAGAGTATGCTCAATAGGTGATTAATCTACGTGCCAGTGTATATAATAAACGATATAAGTATTGCGCTGCTAGCCCAGGCAAATGCTTTGGATCGTTTATACCAGTAAATAAATCCGGGGATAAAAATGAGTAATACAAAAGGCATAGATATTAAAAGCCATCCAAGGGAGTCATTGAGATGGTCAAACCAAAAAAACGCAGCTAAGGTCAGATGAAGTGGGGCAATTAGCCCCTTGGGAAGGCCGACAGAGATGCCCCAGAACATTTCCGCTAGAAGATACTCACAATTATTTGTGAATAACCCCCACACAGTCCAATAAGGATAGCATGTCTCCCTTAACCCATCCCCTAGATAAACAAGGATGTGCCCCAGAAGGTTTCCTATGACTACCCACATATACAGCACACCTGACGTTGCTAGGAGATACGGCTTTATTTTTGCAAAACGCTTCCGCATACTTTAAGAGTAGTGCTATTGCAACTAACAGGCAAGTGGGGATGCGTTTAATCGTCCTGTATACGTAGCTGCGCTGATTGGTCCCTATACATCATTTCACCAAATACCACTATTCCCACCAAGAAATGGGTGGGATGTTTCGTCTTATATAGTGTAGATATAACTATGGCGCATGCAGAAGAGCAGAATTTGCTAAAACGGGCGATAAATGGCGATGGTGAGGCATTTTCTGCTCTGGTGGAAGGGGCATATAGCATGATTTACCGTACGGCATATAAATGGTGTGGCAACCAGGAGGATGCGGAAGATATCGCTCAAGAAGTGTGCATTAAACTGGGGCGGGCGATTCGCGGGTTTCGTATGGATTCGGCATTTTCTAGCTGGGTGTATCGCATTACGCTAAACACAGTGCGGGATTTTCAGCGCGGGCGTAAGCCGCATCTGCCGATGGAGGCAGCGGGCGAGGTGGCGGATAGCAAGGCGGAAAAACCAGAAGAGAATATAGCGCATGCAGAATTATGGGCACGCGTGCGGCAATTGCCAGAGAAACAGCGCGATGCGGTGTTGTTGGTTTATGCAGAAGAGCTAAGCCATAATGAGGTGGCGGTGATTATGGAATGTGCCGAAAGCACGGTGTCGTGGTATATCCATGAGGCAAAAAAACAATTAAAAATGATGTTAGACGATGACAGATAGTGATTTTGAAAAATTAAAAAATATAGAAGCGCCGCCGCCTTCAAAAAAGGCGGAGCAGCAGGCGCTGCGCGCGGCGATGCAGGCGTTTGAGCAGGCAGAAGACAGCGCTGCATCAAAAAAAGCAAAAAAATTCCAAGGAATAAAGAGCGCCTTACGTCTTATCCATAGTACTAACCAAACACTATGGAGACTTATCATGAAAAAACAAATGATTGCAGGCACTGCTCTGGCTGTAGTTTTAGCTGTGGCAGTGACAGTAACCGATACAGTAATACAAAAAGAAGGCCCTGTTCCGAAGAACGTGGCGCAAAATAATGTGGATAGGGCGGCCCCTGTGCCGGCGCCGTTAGCTGGTCCTGAGATGGAAGAGCTAGCCCTTCCTAATGATAAAGCGAGCGTGGCGAAGGTGCCTCAGGTGAAGCAGAATGAAAAGATGCAGATGCAGGCTGGTCCTGTTGCGCGTAGCAGAACGGATAGCAAGGTTTTTCATGCGGTACCGTCGCTACCCCCACCCCCCGCTGAAGCTGACTTGGCGTTACCACAGGATTTACCAGAGTCTGTTGTGCAGGCATTTAAGAATGGCATGCCGCCAAATGCTTCTGTAGTAATTGATACCTCTCGTCTTGCTGTAGGGAAGACAAAACAAGAGATGGGTGCTAACAACGCTGCGTCGTACTCCATCATGCCCCCGCATGATCACATCCCGCATCAGCCTTATTATAAAGATGTGGGGCGGGATCAATTTGAAAACATTACACCTAACCCGGTGAAAAAAGTGAGCGAAGTGCCGGTCTCTACTTTCTCGGTGGATGTGGATACGGCGTCGTATGCCTTTGTGCGCAAATCGTTGAATAACGGTATGTTGCCGCATAAAGATGCGGTGCGGGTGGAAGAGTTGATCAATTATTTTGATTATGACTACTCGCTGCCCAAAAGTGCTGAACAGCCGTTCAAACCCACGGTGGCGGTATACCACACGCCATGGAATGAAAACACCAAACTGCTGCATATTGGCATAAAAGGGCATGACATTGTGGCGGATGAAAAGCCGCGATCGAACCTGGTGTTTTTGCTCGACGTGTCGGGTTCGATGAACAGCCCAGATAAGTTACCGCTGCTGAAACAGGCGTTCCGCATGCTAGTGGACAATCTGGATGAGGAAGACACGGTGGCGATTGTGACCTATGCTGGTCGTGCTGGCACGGTGCTGACCCCTACCAAGGTGGCAGAAAAAGCAACGATTCTTAACGCGCTTGATCGGCTGCAGCCAGGCGGTTCGACTGCTGGTGCGGCGGGCATTCGCCAGGCCTATGCGTTGGCGGAATCCAGCTTCGATGAAGAGGGTGTGAATCGTGTGATTCTGGCGACAGATGGTGATTTCAATGTTGGCATCACCAATCGTGAAGAGCTGAAGGGCTTTATCGAGCGTAAGCGCAAGAGCGGTATTTTCCTTTCCGTACTTGGGTTTGGCAAAGGCAATTATAACGATGCCTTGATGCAGACTTTGGCGCAGAATGGTAACGGCAATGCGGCATATATCGACACGCTGCACGAAGCGCGCAAAGTGTTGGTGGATGAGGCGAGCTCAACACTGTTCCCGATTGCGAAGGATGTGAAAATTCAGATTGAGTTTAATCCAAGCGCGGTGTCGGAATATCGTCTGATTGGCTATGAAACGCGTATTCTCAATCGGGAAGATTTCAATAACGATAAAGTTGATGCCGGAGATATTGGTGCGGGCCATGAGGTTACGGCGATTTATGAAATCACGCCTGCAGGCAATGAAGCGCAGCGCATCGATGATCTACGCTATCAGAAAGAGGCTACAAAGAGCGATGCGAAGGCCGATGAATATGCGTTCTTGAAGCTGCGCTATAAGCTGCCAGAGGAAGATACCAGCAAGCTGATTGAGCTACCAGTAACCACGAAGCTGGAGCAGCGCAGTATCGATAAAATATCGGACGATATGCGCTTTGCAGCGAGTGTGGCTGCGTTTGGCCAGCTCTTGCGTGGTGATAGCAGCATGGGTGAATTCACCTATGATGATGTGATCGCGCTGGCGAACACCGCGCGTGGTGAAGATGTGTTTCACTATCGTGGCGAGTTCGTGAAATTGGTGCGCCTCGCACAATCCGCCCGCGCGATGTAGCTTAGATGTTTTCTTAGGGGCTGGGCGCTTGCCGCCCGGCCTTGGGGCATAGAGGAGAAATACCATGAAATATATACTCACCCTGATTCTTATAATGTTCCCATTTTCTGCTGAGGCGTTGACATGCGCCCCTATGACATGGCACCAACACCTTGAAAAGACAAAGCATCTCTATTTGGGAGAGTTGTCCGATAAGGATAGTAAAAACGGTACTTATGAGTTTAAAGCGCTCTCTATCCTGAAAGGGTCGCATGCTATTACAAAGCCAGTGACAATAGGTATTGGCCGTTGGATGCAGCCACCCGTCGCAGATGTGCTGGGCGACCGTCAGTCGATAGAAGTTATACTGCCGCTTGATCCAGATAAGATCAATGAGCCAGCATCTTTTGGAGATTGTACAATCTTTCCAGTTGCTAGAGATGGTAAATATGCTACCGGGTACTTCTATGGCATACTGGCAAAGCTCAACAGAAATAATGGTCTCTGCAGAATAAGAAAAGAAAGGTATTATGCAGGTTGTAATACTGCTGCGCCTGGGAATTACTTAGAAGTGTCACAGCCGATACATCAGTCTGCTTTAGATATTTATGTGGAAACTTTTAGGCATCTCGGAAAAGGCAGTCATGTGGTTGTTGCTATTTACCGGTTTGATGATGAAAGTAATACCATGGAACTTGTTGAAGAAGTGACCTTAGATCATGTGCAGGACAAGCAATACTATACCAGGTATACGGTTTCAGAAAAACATGTGCACGGAACAGCCTATCTTGTGGAATATAAAACAGAGCCGCATCTCAGGGCGCTACGTACCTGGACCAATATGTATTATCACTAGGTTTTGCTGATCAAACCGCGTTCACCACCATTAAACTGGCCAGGAAGAATGGCAGGCCGCAGGCGATAGCACGTGCACCCCAGCGGGCGCTCAAGTCTTTATATTGAATGAGGG
>JANQQO010000263.1 GCA_028289305.1 Rickettsiales bacterium
GCGGTGATGCTCGGCAAGACCAATATGGACGAGTTTGCCATGGGCTCTGCGAATACCAATAGTTATTACGGCAATGTGATTAACCCGTGGAAGCGGGAAGGCGATGCGGCCGATCTCGTGCCGGGAGGTTCTTCAGGCGGGTCGTCTGCGGCGGTGGCAGCGCGGTTATGCTTAGGCGCGCTTGGGACCGACACGGGAGGCTCGATACGCCAGCCTGCGGCGTTTACTGGCACGGTAGGGGTGAAGCCTACTTACGGCCGCTGTTCACGCTGGGGTGCTATTGCTTTTGCGAGTTCACTAGATCAACCAGGGGTGTTTACGCGCAGCGTGGCTGATGCGGCGCTGTTACTGGAAGGGATGTCGGGGTTTGATGCGCAGGATTCAACCTCGGCGCAAGAAGCGGTGCCGCAGTGGGAGCAAGCGCTGACGCCGGATGTTAAGGGAAAGAAGATTGGGATTCCGAAAGAATATATCGTCGATGGGATGCCGCAGGAGATTAAGGAATTATGGGAGAAGGGAGCTGCGTGGCTGAAAGAGGCGGGGGCGGAGATTGTGGAGCTCAGCCTGCCGCATACGCAATATGCGCTGCCCACCTATTATATTGTTGCGCCGGCGGAGGCGTCTTCAAACCTAGCGCGTTATGATGGTGTGCGTTATGGGCTCAGGGTGGCTGAGGATATTCATTCGCTGGATGATATGTATGAAAAAACACGGGCGGCCGGTTTTGGCCGCGAAGTGAAGCGGCGGGTGATGATTGGTACCTATGTGCTCTCGGCCGGGTATTACGATGCGTATTACAAGAAGGCGCAGCAGGTACGCAGTTTGATTGCGCAGGATTTTACGCAGGCCTTTGAGCAGGTGGATGCGATATTAACGCCGACGGCACCAAGTGACGCCTTTGCGATAGGAGAAAAGATGGATGACCCGGTGGCGATGTATCTGAATGATGTGTTTACCGTGCCGGCGAGCTTGGCGGGGCTGCCGGGGATTTCTGTGCCCGCAGGGCTTTCTGCGCAAGGATTGCCGCTGGGGTTGCAGGTGTTAACCAGGGCGTTTGATGAGCAGACGATGTTTGATGTGGCTGCGGTGGTGGAAGAGGCGGCCGCATTTACTGCGCAACCAGCATTAGTGAAGGCAGCGGCGTAAGATGACAGCTTCAGCACAAAAAATGATACAGGGTGTGACGGGCGAGTGGGAGATGGTGATTGGCTGTGAGGTGCATGCGCAGGTGTCGTCCGCAGCGAAGCTATTTTCTGGTGCGGCAGCGGAATTTGGTGCCGCGCCGAATACGCAAGTATCGCTGGTGGATGCGGCGATGCCGGGGATGCTGCCGGTGATTAATGAAATTTGTGTGGAGCAGGCGGTGCGCACCGGGCTTGGGCTGAATGCGGAGATACATTTGCATTCGGTGTTTGATCGCAAGAATTATTTCTATGCCGATTTGCCGCAGGGCTATCAGATCTCGCAATATCTCGACCCGATTGTGGGCAAGGGCAAGGTGGTGTTAGACATGCCAGAAGGGCCACGCGAGATTGGGATTACGCGGCTGCATCTGGAGCAGGATGCGGGGAAAAGTCTGCATGATCAAAGCCCGGATAGCACGTTTATTGACCTGAATCGCTCCGGCATTGCGCTGATGGAAATTGTGAGCGAGCCGGATTTGCGTACTGCGGAAGAGGCGGGCGAGTTCATGAAAAAGCTACGGGCGATTCTGCGCTATTTGAATACATGTGATGGGGATATGGAAAAAGGCAGCATGCGCTGCGATGCGAATGTGTCGGTGCGCAAGCCAGGCGGAGAGCTGGGTACGCGCTGTGAGATTAAGAATCTGAATTCGATACGCAATGTGATGCGGGCGATTGAATATGAGGCGCAGCGCCAGGTCGATATTTTGGAAGAAGGCGGAGAGATCGATCAAGAGACGCGGCTGTTTGATGCGAATACCGGTGAGACGCGGACGATGCGCAGCAAGGAAGAGGCGCATGATTACCGCTATTTTCCCGATCCCGATTTATACCCGCTGGTGCTGGAAGAGGCGTTTGTGGAGAAGATTCGTAAAAGCCTGCCGGAGCTGCCAGATGCGAAGAAAGAGCGCTATATGGCGGATATGGGCTTATCAGAATATGACGCGCTGGTGCTGGTGGCGGATAAGGCTGCTGCGGCGTTTTTTGAAGAAGTGGCGGCAAAGCATGATCCAAAACAGGCTGCGAATTGGATTACCGCAGAGCTGTTTGGGCGGCTGAATAAATTGGGTAAGAGTATTGAGGAATCGCCAGTGAATGCTACGCAGCTGGGCGGGTTGTTGGCGCTGATTGAGGATAATACGATTTCTGGCAAGATTGCGAAAGATGTGCTGGATGCGATGTGTGAGACAGGCAAGGATGCAGCAGCGATTGTCGAGGAGAAGGGATTAAAGCAGGTGACCGATACCGGCGCGATTGCAGCAATGGTGGAGCAGGTATTGGCGGATAATCCTGATAAGGTAGCGGAATATAAAGCGGGGAAAGAGAAACTCTTCGGCTTTTTTGTCGGCCAGGTGATGAAGGCTTCGGGCGGCAAAGCCAACCCGCAAGCGGTAAATGCATTGCTTAAAGAGAAGCTCTAAAGCTTTACTTACTGTACGTGGCCGCGGATGATGGAATAGCCGGTAGGGCGGCTGATCGGGTCGATAGTGATCGACATTTTCCGCGTTTCATTATTCGGCTTAGTAAGCACAAAAGGCACTTTTTCCGACGCACCATCACTGAGTGCGCGCACTAATTTTTCCTTATCGGCTTTTTTCAACCCCTCATGCGAAAGCAGCTTCTTGAATGCATCGGCATGGTTCTTGAAGGAAGAAAAGATCTCGCTGAAATTATAATCGCAATACACGACCATTTTATCAGCATTGACGATGAGGCAGAAATCTGACCCTACGCGGGCGGAGCTCGCAAAAATCAGGTTCTGGAATTCGGTTTCTAGAATGATATCACGGATTTTATTGACCAAGATGACAGCGAATATCGCCACACCAATGATGAGCAGGGCGATGGCATAGAGAGTCATCATTATTTCGCCACTTGGGGTGGGGTCGCTATCTGGCAAGAAGAGCAGTTTGATCGTGAGGTGGCCAACAAGTGTGACCACGGCTAGCAGAACTGCAACAAAGATATAGACGAGCTGAACAGGGGGTGTGCCGTGGCGGCGGAGTTTAAAATCAGGACAGCTTTTGATTAGATTTTTTTTGTCCCGCCGGTCAATAAAACGCTCGTACATAAGGCATCCCCTACAGAATTGATTGGCTATATTTATGATACGCAAGTTTCTTATATGCGTCAATCCAAGATAGGGGTGGTTTTTTATTCTTAGGGGATTATTTTTTAGGCAGATTGTCTTAGAGTGTGGCGCATAATACACCAGTAAAGGATTTTTATGGCGGAGATACAGAGCCTTTTGGAGGGGTATAAGGCGTTTTATAAGGAGTATTTTGCATCAGGGCATGCGCTGTATGAAGAGCTGGCGCAAAAGGGGCAATCACCGAAGACGGCGATTATTGCGTGTAGTGACTCGCGGGTGGATCCTTCGATTGTGACGCAGGCAAACCCGGGTGATATTTTTGTGATTCGTAATGTGGCGAATTTGGTACCGTCTTTTCAGCCTGGGCAGGAAGGGATGCATGGGGTGAGTGCGGCGCTGGAATTTGCGGTGTGTTTTTTAGAGGTGCAACATGTGGTGGTGCTGGGGCATAGCCATTGTTCGGGTATTGATGCATTGCTGCATTCCAAGCGCGTATCAGAGAATCAGACCAGTTTTATCAGCTCATGGGTGCATATTGCGGCGGAAGCCAAAGAGAAGGCGCTGCAAAAAGAGGGAGAGGAAGATGTTAGCGTGTTATGTGGGCAAGAGGCTGTATTGGTATCGCTGGCTAATTTGCTGACATTCCCGTGGATTCGTGAACGCGTGGAGCAGCAGAATTTGCAGATACATGGCTGGTATTTTTTCATTGAGGATGGGCTGTTGCAGCAATATAACCCTATTTCGGAGCAGTTTGAGGCGGTGGCAACGGAGTAGGTGAGGCGTTTTACGCTGCGTCTACGGTGCTATGCTCAATGTGAAACCCAAGATTATCGGCATTAGCGGCACCCCCATCCATAAGGCGGGAAGTGCGACATTCTTGTTTGGCGCGGTACATGGCCTTATCTGCATTATCGAGCAGTGTTTCTACATCTTCTCCACCCTCAGGGAATATTGCAGCACCGACGCTTGCTGAGATTGGGATGAGGTGTTCGTCGACGTGGAAGGGCTGTTCTTTGATGGCGTGTATAATGCGTTTTGCCACGATGGTGCAGCCCTCTTCGGCGGGTTCGGCAAGCCGATCAAGCAAGACGGCGAATTCATCACCACCAAGGCGAGCAACGGTATCGCTTTCACGCCAGCATTGTTGTTTTAAGCGTGAGGCAACGCGATAAAGCAGAGCATCGCCTTTTGCATGGCCGAAAGAGTCATTGACTTGTTTAAACCCATCAAGGTCGACATACATGACGGCGAATGGTTCGGGATTGCGGCGCGCGCGGATGATGCGGCGTTCAAGGCGGTCTAAAAACAGGCTGCGGCTGACCAGGCCGGTGAGCTGGTCGTAATTCGCGCGGCGGAGGAGCGAGGCTTCGGCTTTTTGCCGCTCAATGGAGTGGCGAATGCAGCGCCGTAGCGAGTACGCGTCTTCTTGACCTTTGACGAGGTAATCTTGCGCACCTACATTCAGGGCTTCGAAGGCGACGTGGTCGCTCGCCATGCCGGTGAGGACAATGATTGGGATTTCCGGGCTTTCTGATTTGAGGATGCGGATGTTATCAATACCGCTGACATCAGGCAGGTTGAGATCAAGCAACACCGCGCTGAAGCGCTGCTTCTGTACCATCTTCAGAGCGTCGTTGATTTTATCGACATGGGTGATGTGGTAGGTTTGATTAGCACCGTCTTTCAGCATTTCTTGGTAGATAAATGCATCATCCGGGCTGTCTTCTACCATGAGAAGTTCCATTACGCCTTGCGTATTCATATGCTATTCCCCCTCTTTTCCTCAACCAGAAATAATGTTTTTTAATCAGGGAGTAAGGTGGAATATAGCACAAAAAATATTGGTACACAATCGTTTATTCAACCAATAGTTGTGATAAGGTGGTGCTCCCTGTTATTTTATAGGGAATCCTTGAATAAACTCTTGTTTTACAGTGGATTATTCGGCGGGTAGGGTGAAAAAGAAAGTGGCGCCATTACCTTCGCTAGACTCTACCCAGACCTCACCACCATGGCGGGTGATGATTTTTTTGCACAGGGCTAGGCCCATGCCGAGACCAGGATAAGCGCCTTCGGGGTGCAGGGATTTGAATACCTGGAAGATGCGAGTATGGAATTGTGGGTCAATGCCGATGCCAGTATCGTGTATGGAAAATAAATGGTTGCTGCGCTTTTTCTTGTAGTGGAGGTGGATCAGTAATGGGATGTCTGGATCGTGGAATTTTAAGGCATTATCGAGTAGGTGATAGAAAACACGAGTGAGTTGTTCTGCATCACCATTGACAGTAGGTAATGATTTTGGGATATCGATCTCGATGTTTTTGCGGGTGAGTGTGGGGCTGTGCATTTCGATGGCGTGTTGGACGATCTCGGCGGTATCTACAGGAGCTAAGGGCTGAGCGAGTGTGGTGATGCGGGAGAGCTCTACCAAGCCTTCTAGCATGTTCTCAGCGCGGGTGACGGCAGAAACAATGCCTTCAACGCTATTTCCTGTGGATGTGTCTATTTTTCCATTCAGTGAGGAGAGTAGCAGCTCGCTATATTGCCGTGCGTGGCGGAGCGGGGCATGGAGATCGTGTGAGACGGTGTAGAGGAAGTCTTCATACTCTTTTTCAGGAGTATCTTCGGTGGTGGGAGGAGTTGGTGTATCAGATGAGGACCGCTTGAGCATGATTATTGCTCCTCAGCAGGGACGTTTTCAGGAGCAGGGAATGCTTGCAACACATCTTCTACAGCAGTGCACAGCATTTCTGGAGTGAGGTTGCGTTTAGAAAGAGCGGTGAACGCGCCGATTTCTAGGGTGTTTTCTAAAAGTGCTTCATCATCATAGGCGGTGAGGAAAATAATGGGGAGCTTGTTTTTTTGTGTGGGTGAAGCGATTTCAGCAAGGAAATTAGTACCATCTTCCTGGGTCATCATAAAATCGAGGATGGTACAGTGGGGTTGATGGTGTCGGTAAAGCTCCAGGCCGCTTGAGACATTCTCCGCCTCAAAAATAGCGTAATCACGCTTAGGGTCTTGATGTAGAAATTGATTATAAAGATCGCGGTCTGCCGCGCTATCATCCACTATGAGTACAGAAAAAGCCATGATTCAACCTAATGGTGAATTTCCCCCTAACTAATGCTACTATAAGCTGTAAAAGCTCTTTTGGCAAGATTTTTAGGTTAGTAGGTCGATATCTCCACCAATGGCGGCGGTGTTGATGCTGGTGGTGCGTTCAGTGGCAAAACGCAGGAGGTAATGTGGACCGCCTGCTTTGGGCCCGGTACCAGATAATCCTTCTCCGCCAAAGGGTTGGCTGCCAACGACTGCCCCGATCATGCTGCGATTGACATAGGCATTGCCCGCATGGAGGTGGTTGCAGATATGCTGAGCTTTTTCTTCGATACGGGTGTGGATGCCGCAAGTGAGGCCGAAGCCGGTGCTGTTGATTTCGCTGATGATGTCGTTTAGGGCGGAAGCGGGATAGCGGATGATATGGAGGATGGGGCCGAATACTTCGCCTTCTAAGACGTCGATGCTCGGGATTTCGAATATATGCGGGGCGATGAAATGGCCTTTTTCTGGCGCGGTGCCAACGTAATGCACGGTTTGGTGCTTTTTCATATACTGGATATGTGCGGTGAGGGAGCGCTTGGCAGCAGCATCAATCACCGGGCCGATATCAGTATTGGGCAGGGTGGGGTCGCCGAGTCTGTGGCTTTCTAGCGCATCACAGAGCAGGGTGAGGGTGGTATCGGCGATGGTATCTTGTAGGTATAGCACGCGCAGGGCAGAGCAGCGCTGGCCGGCGCTATCAAAGGCGCTGGTGATGACGTCGTCAACGACTTGCTCTGGTAGGGCGGTGCTATCAACGATCATGGCGTTTTGTCCGCCGGTCTCGGCGATTAGCGGGACGATTGGGCCGTCGCGCTTGGCAAGCGAGCGGTTGATGCGCTGCGCGGTGGCGACCGAGCCGGTGAAGGCGACGCCGGCGATGTGATCATGGCCGGTGAGGGTAGGGCCGATGGCCGAGCCTTTACCGGGGAGGAAATGGAGCACGTCTTTGGGGATGCCGGCTTCGTGGAAGCAGGTGATCATGAGCTGGGCGATGAGTGGGGTTTGCTCAGCGGGCTTGGCGAGCACGGTGTTGCCGGCGGCGAGTGCGGCAGCAATTTGGCCGGTGAAAATAGCGAGTGGGAAGTTCCACGGGCTGATGCAGGCGAAGACGCCGCGGCCGTGGAGCGAGAGGGTGTTATGCTCACCAGTAGGGCCAGGAAGTGAGGTGGGAGAGGAGAAAAGCCGGCGCGCTTCGGTGGCGTAGTACCGGCAGAAATCGATGGCTTCGCGGTGTTCGGCAATGGCATTGGGGAGGGTTTTGCCGGCTTCATATAGGGCCAGGGCGATGGCGTCACTTTGTTTTTCTTCTAGGTGGTCGGCGGCTTTTTCTAGCAACTCGGCGCGGGTATCAGCCGGAATGTGGGACCATTCAGGGAAGGCTGCA
>JANQQO010000276.1 GCA_028289305.1 Rickettsiales bacterium
AGAGGCCCTAAGCGATGATTACCTTGTCCCAATCGGCAAAGCCGCCGTGCTTCAGCCCGGCGAAGATGTCACCATTGTCGCCTATTCACTGCAGGTAAAATGGGCGCTGGAAGCCGCTGAGGCGCTTGCTAAGAAAAATATTTCCGCTGAGGTGATTGATTTGCGCAGCATCCGCCCGCTGGATATGCCCACCATCATCAACTCGGTAAACAAAACCCACCGCCTGGTGATCGTGGATGAATGCTGGCCGCAATATGGCGTTGCGTCTGAAATCGCCGCGCGCGTCACCGAGGAGGCCTTCGATGCGCTGGATGCGCCGCCTGCCCGCGTCATGGCAAAAGATGTGCCGCTCCCTTACGCTGCCAATCTCGAGCAGCTCGCCTTGCCCCATACCGACGATATCATCCACGCCGCCGAAGCGGTCTGTTACAGGAAATAGATACAAGAGTAGCTGATTATGCCCATAGAAATCTTAATGCCCGCATTATCGCCGACGATGACCGAAGGCACCCTCGCCAAGTGGCATAAAAAAGAGGGCGACGCCGTTGCTGCTGGCGATGTCCTCGCTGAGATCGAGACCGATAAAGCCACGATGGAAGTCGAAGCTGTCGATGAAGGCACGCTCGGCAAAATCCTGGTGAAAGACGGCGCGGATAATGTGCCGGTCAATAAAGTCATCGCCCTGCTCTTGGAAGAAGGTGAAGATAAAAAAGCCTTAAAAGACTACACGCCTGCTGAGCCCACACCAGCAGAAGAAACACCGGCAGAAACGCCTTCTGCCGCGTCTGACGCTACCGCACCTGCAGTCGCCGCCGTACCCCAGGCCGCTGCCTTAGCACCGCAAGCTACCAAAGCACCCGAGGCGCCCAAAGCCACCGATAGCGCCCGCGTCAAAGCCAGCCCGCTTGCGCGCCGCATGGCCGAATCCTCAGGCATCGCCCTCGGCCGCATCACCGGCACCGGCCCGCATGGCCGCATCGTTAAAGCCGATGTTGAAGCGGCGATCACCGGTATTGGCGGCGCCATCCACCGCAACCCGGTCGAGTTCGTGCAACTGCCCAATAATAATATGCGCAAAACCATCGCCCGCCGCCTCACTGAGTCGAAGCAGCAGGTACCGCATTTCTACCTCACCATCGATCTCGTGCTCGATGCCCTGCTCGATGCGCGGAAAGCCTTAAACGGTAACGCGCCCACCACCGAAGACAATGCGCCCAGCTTCAAGCTCTCGGTGAATGATTTCATCATCAAAGCCGTAGCCTTAGGCCTGCGCGATATCCCCGAAGCCAATGTCAGCTGGTATGACGATGCGCGCATTCGCTATAACAATGTCGATGTTTCGGTCGCCGTTGCCACCGAAGGCGGGCTCATCACGCCCATCATCAAGAATGCCGATCAAAAAACCCTGCCCGCCATTTCCGCCGAGATGAAGTCGCTCGCCGCGCGCGCGCGCGATGGCAAACTCGCACCGGAAGAATATGAAGGCGGCGGGTTTAGCCTCTCTAATCTCGGCATGTATGGCATCAAAGAATTCGCCGCCATCATCAACCCTCCGCAAGCCTGCATCTTAGCGGTCGGCCAAGGCGAAGAACGTGCCATGGTCCGTGCCGGCCAGCTTGCCACCGCTACCATGATGTCCGCCACGCTTGCTGTCGATCACCGCGCTGTGGATGGCGCACTCGGCGCCCAGTTCCTCGCCGCCTTCAAAAAATACATCGAACACCCCGTATTGATGCTGACGTAACCTCTTTGTCATCCCAAGAAACCCATGAGCGACGACATCTCTGCATATCTCTCCGACGCCGACCTCGCCTATATACAAGACATATGGACCAGAGTGATGCTCCGTTTTGGCGAGTGGTGTGAAGCACATGAAAACGAAGAGTGGCTAAAAATAGCACGTGAAGGCGGCGCTGGTGATGGATTTAGAGAAGGGTTCAGCAGGATAAAACATATATACGATAACCCTATTACTCACATAGTTGAAAATGAAGCGGCACTTAGCAAAAAGGATGCACTGGTAGAAGGGTTTTCTGTGCATAACTATATGGAGCTTATCAATTATATACTGGGTTGCGGGAGTCATACAATGTCCTGTAATCCGGGGCAAGAAGGTGTGTTGTATGGAAAACTGGACCATATTCATGAAATGTCTTGTCTGTCCACCGCGCAAAAAATAGCATTTCCCTTGTACACATTAGGATATGGAAATTATGAAGATTATGAAAAAAATCCTATTAGAACGAGTATAAAAGAGCACCATGGAGTCCTCTTTACTGCCATAGACATCTATGCAGCCACAACATTCCTTAGAACACATATGTCAGACGAGATCAATAACGCCTATGCACAAGAGGGCTACCCCAAAGGAGACGATGCTTTTCGCCAGCAGAGAACCCTAGAAAACACCTCTGCCGGCAAAGCCACTGCGTCGATGATACAGGCATTACTAACCGCTGTGGGGCATGAGCCAGTACATACCAATAACGCCCTTGCTCAGGCAGAAAAAAACCCTATCTCTGTGCAGCAACTCTATGATTTTTTTGCTAACACACTCAAATCCAGCATACCCTGGGAACGGCTTGATATATATGATGATATTGAGCCTTATGAAGTGCAACATTTAGAAAAATGCATAGCAGAATTCACCTATGCTTGCCACAAACTCGGCGCACAGGTAGAACTTGGCCCGCATACCCAAAGCGCACGGGAAAAAGCAGGTGACACCACTCAGCACGAACAAGGAGGAGGCCCTAACACACCATGAGCACAGAGCAATTTGACATCATCATTATCGGCGGCGGCCCGGGCGGCTATGTTGCTGCGATCCGCGCCAGTCAACTCGGTATGAACACCGCCCTGGTCGAGCGCGAACATCTCGGCGGCATCTGCCTCAATTGGGGCTGCATCCCTACCAAAGCGCTGCTGCGCTCCTCGGAGGTGCACCACCTGCTCACCCATGCCGGTGATTACGGGTTTTCGGTGGAAAACGTAAAACCCGATGTGAAAAAAATCGTCAAGCGCTCGCGCGATATCGCCGGCCAGCTTTCCGGCGGCGTGAAGCATTTGCTTAAAAAACATAAGGTCACCGTCTTTGATGGTTTTGGGAAGCTCAATGGCAAACACGCGGTTGCTGTGCGTTCTGGCCCAGAGCGCGATGCGAAAAGAATCGCCGATCTTACTGCCCCGCATATCATTCTCGCCACCGGCGCGCGGGCCCGCACCCTGCCTGGGCTTGAACCTGATGGCACCATCATCTGGAGCTATAAAGAGGCCATGGTGCCAAAAACACTCCCCAAATCCTTGCTCGTCGTTGGCTCTGGTGCAATCGGCATCGAGTTCGCAAGCTTCTACCGCTCCATGGGGGCGAAGGTCACCGTGGTCGAAGTGATGGACCGCATCCTCCCCGCTGAAGATGCCGAAATTGCCGCCCTGGCGCATAAAGCCTTCGAAAAACAAGGCATGGTGCTGCATACAGGCACCACGGTCAGCAAAATCACCACTACTAAAACCGGCGCCACCGCCACGCTCACCCCCAAAGAGGGCAAAGCAACCACGCTTAAAATCGATCGCGTCATCATGGCCGTCGGCATCACCGGTAATACTGAACATCTTGGCCTCGAGGGCACTAACATAAAGGTCGAAAAAGGCCATATCACTGTGGATGAATGGTTGCGCACCGGCGAAGACGGCGTCTACGCCATCGGTGATCTGGTTGGGCCACCCTGGCTTGCACATAAAGCCAGCCATGAAGGCGTGCTGTGCGTCGAAAAAATCGCTGGGGAAAATCACCTCACTCCGATTAAGCGCGAAAACATCCCCGGCTGCACCTATTGCATGCCACAAATTGCGAGCGTCGGCCTCACCGAAGCAGCCGCCAAGGATCACGGGCTCGATATCCGCGTTGGCCGTTTCCCCTTCATTGGCAACGGCAAGGCCATCGCACTCGGCGAACCAGAAGGTCTCATCAAAACCATCTTCGATGCCACCACCGGTGAGCTACTCGGCGCGCATATGATCGGCGCGGAAGTCACCGAACTCATCCACAGCATCGTGCTCGGCAAAACCATGGAGGCCACCGAGGCGGATTTCATCCACAGCATCTTCCCCCACCCCACATTATCGGAAATGCTGCATGAAAGCGTGCTCGATGCCTATTCCCGCGCCGTGCATATCTGACCACCACACCGTAAATCCTCTACACTATCCCCCAAAAATAGTGTATACTACAAGGAGATAGCCTGTAAGGAGGAGAGTGCATGGAGAATAATATCCTAAAAGAAGAAAAAGGGTTCACCCTGGTGGAGCTTGGCATCGTGATTGTGATCGCGGCGCTCCTGGTTACCAGCGTGGTGGCGGCACAAAACCTGATCGCTGCAGCTAAAGTGCGCGGCGTTACCAAAGAAATTGAGGATCACCAAACCTCCTTCAACCTCTTCGTCAATAAATATCGTGCTTTCCCTGGCGATATGCGCAATGCCGATGAGTTCTTCGGTGGTAGCAACCGCGAAGGCGACGGTGACGCCCGCATTGAATATGCTGATGATGGCGAGAGCGATGGTCATGCTGCTGAAGGCAACCTCGCCTGGGAACATATGTCTGATGCTGGCTTTGCCGATGGCGAATTCGTATCAGCAGGTGATGCGGATGATGAGTTATACGTTCAAATTCCAGGCTCCCGCTCTATGGGCGGTGCGGCCGGGTTTGCCATGGATTATGATTCCTCAGCCCTAGGTAATCATCTTATCTTTGGTCTTGCCGATGGCACCGATGCGCTGGATGGCCCGATAGCAACGCCTGAACAAGCGAGCAATATCGATCTCAAACTCGATGACGGCCTGCCGAATAGCGGCATCATGGTTGCCAAACCTTTTGATGGAACCGACGCCGCTGCTAATTGCAATGATGGCAGCGATAACAACTATAAACTCGGTAATGACGACGATATCCTCTGCGTATCGTGGATGAAACTCGACTAATTTCCTCCTTAGTTGGGTAGAGGGCTCTAATTTATGTTCTTATCTAGACACTTATCGTGTCATTCCTGCGAAGGCAGGAATCTCTCCCTCCACCATCATCAATCTGCAAAAGAGATCCCCGCCTCTCGCCGCGCAAGCGCTGGCGCAGCGGGTCGCGGGGATGACAAGAACCACTAAACATCAACTGCTTACCTCCAATCCTGCAATTTATCTAAAATTTTAATAAAAAAAGCGGGATCTTAACGATTTATTAACCCTTTTGCGCTATAGTGAAAGTGTGGTATGCACACATAATATAACAATACCCTAGGATAATTTGATGCGTCCATGGAAGTTTATCATCGCTATTGTCTTTATTCTCAGTGGGTTAGGCACAATCACTACTCCCGCCCCCACACTCGCTGCGGATGCATGCGCGTGTAGAAACAATAGCGATTGCGTCAATGGCAGCATCTGTATCGACAATATCTGCGTTAAAGATGGCGCTCCCTACACCACCTGCTCCCCTTACGCTAATTTCTGCGGCTGTAGTAGCGATCAAGATTGTGCCCAAGGCCAGCTCTGCAACACCCAAAGCAACACTTGTTATCGCGCTGGGTTGCAGCATACCGCTCCAATCCCTGTTCCTAATTGCGGCATACCGCAAGGTGTATGTGATTGTGGAAGCGACGCAGAATGCCCGGAAGGCACATGGTGTAAACGAACGCAAGGCGGCTCCGATTTTTCTGGTCATTGTATGCCCCGTAGTAATAGCGGCATATCAACTGCAAACCACGGAGGTTGGTATGTTGGCGAATGCGGCACGCAAGAAGTCGAACCCCCTGCCGAACAAGCCTGGTGTAAATGCTCTGATTATCACGATTGTAATAACGGTGAGACCTGCCGGCGTAACATTAGCGGCGATGGCCCCTATGCTGACGGGGATGGCTATTGCGTCACCCAAAGTACCCAAACCCGCCCTGAATCCTGCCGCTCCGGCACCCCTAATATAAGCCCTTCCGAATTTAACAGCGGCTATAGCGCTAATAACTGCCCCTGCACCTCAAACGCTTGGTGTAATGACGGTGAAACCTGCAGCGCGCTCTATGGCTATTGCATTAATGCTACTACTGGCGAAGCCCCACGGTCTTTTGAATGTGCAGCACCCTGCACGTGTAATAACGACGACGATTGCGGCGAAGGTCAGCATTGCCAATCTGGGGCTGGCACTACCGAACGTTTCTGTTATTACGCCAATGGCACCATCGTGCCTCCACGCCATTGTGAGCCCAATACCTCCGATGGCAGCCAATCCACTCCCCCTTCAGATGCCTGCCTGTGCTACTCCAACGATAATTGCCAAAATGGTGAAACCTGTAGCGATGGCGGCTATTGCGTACAAACCAATAATTCCAGCCAATATCCCCGCTGCACCGGTGGTTCGGGCGGCGTGGGCGATGGGCGCATCCGCACCTTCTGCTCCTGCAGCAGCACCAGCGATTGCGGCACCGGCGAAATGTGCAGCAGCGGCACGTGCTATGAGCCCTTTGGCGATGGCTGGCTGAAAAGCGAACCTCCCTGCACCTCAGCACCTATAGCAAATGCGTGCTATTGCCGCGGTAGCAGCGATTGCTTGGGATACAGCGCCTGTAATACCCATGGGGATTGCCAATGTGATACCAGTACCAATTCCTGTATCTTCGTTAACGGCCCATATGATGACGAATACGCGCAATGCTACGGTACGCACGACCATACCGACCATAGCTCCGGCTCCGGCAGCGGTTCACACACCGGTGATGGCGACGACCAAAGCGGCGGCATTGGCGTCAGCGCCTGCGATACAGCCATGGATTATGTCCATGAAGATTGTGTGTGGGAGCTAGAACGATATTGGAATTGTTCAAACAGTATTTGTGAGCAAGACTTCGTACCTTGCAGTGAGAGTCATGAACAGTGTCATTCCATTTACGAAGGCTATTGGGAATGCCAACTAGCTCGGGGATGCGGCCTTAACCCCCCTATTAATACAACCACTTGTCCTTCCGGCGTGTGTCCAGAGATTGGTTACCCTCCTGCACCAATCGACAACCCTATTTATGATCACTGCGCTGCAGGACAAACCGCCTGCCAGCAGGCGTTTTCAGCCTGGCGAGAATGTGTTGACACGTGCCAACTTAACCCTGGCAACCCACTGTGTTCATATAATGGAGGTCAGCCACCGTGCTCTCCCATGTACTCCTTATGGACCGAATGCCTTGCTGAAAACTGCGGCGCGTATGAAGAAAGTAATGAGGGAGAAAACCCCATTTTCAACTTGAACGGCATCTGCGATGCAGCTGAATCCGCCTGCCAACAGATTTTAGCCGCCTATTGGGCCTGCTCTAACGCGGCATGCCCCACGGATTACACACCCTGTGATGCCGGTCAGCAGCAATGCGGTGCACAACACTCTGCCTATTGGGGCTGCGTTGGCAATGTCTGTGGCTCGGCCGCTAACCCGGATTATTTTGATTGCCCAGGCGGCGTATGCAGCACTCTCGGCACACCCATTCCGCCCTTCTCTGCGCCTCCATGGCAGGATCAGACCACCAGCGCGACCCAGTTTGACCCCACTGTAGACGGCAACCCTGACCAGCGCACCGGGCATGATGAAACCTTCGACACCGACCCGAACAACTATGAATAAACCCCACCGCCTCACCGCTTTTTGCCTCATGCTGTGTAGTGCCATCTGGCTCGCTTTTAGCGCACCGGCCAGCGCCCAACAATGCGCGCCTTACGGCCAAGATGCCGTGAAATACCTACAAGGCGGGCAGGGCAATTGCGTTGTTGAGACGCCTTATGGTAAACAATTGCGCTACCAAACCAGCACCCCCTTCTGCATCGAATACGAAGAAGAGGAGGACGACGAAGAAGGTGACGGGGAAGGTGACGGTGACGGTGGGGAAGGTGATGGCTACGAAGGAGATAGCGGCGATGCGAATAGCGGTGGTGGCACCAACGACGATGATGATGACGACGACGATGAGCCACAATGCATCGACTGGGGCTGCCCTAGCGGCACTTTTGAGACCATCGTCACCAATGAACAAGGCCAGCAAGAACTGCGCTGCGTCCCCCGCTGTTATAGCTGCCAACCTATCTGTAAAGGCGTGGCCGATACCGGCCGCAGGCGCTGCCGCAATGTCAGCAAAGAACTCAAACAACACTGCACCAATGGCTGGAAACAACGCATACAAGAATGCGTTGATAGCTGCGGCAATGATTGGTGCGTGATTCCGGGTGAATCGCGCTGCTGCCGCCGCATCATCACCAACCACTACACCGACTACCCCGTCACCATCGCCCCGTAATAAGGCTTAAGGGAACCTCAATCCCGTCACCCCGGCGACCTGCTGCGCCAGCGCTTGCGCGGCGAGAGGCCGGGGTCCATCTCTCGGTATGCTGGATATCAATATTCGCCAATATGGCGATATCATGCCTCCTTTTCACCCCCACATGCATAAAATTCACTTTTCCTCTTGCTTTTCTTATATTTTTATGCTATAAAGATACTGTATTTTACTATGTGTTGTAGACGCACCGCCAACGGGGCTGGTGCGTATCTGAATAGTGTTTCCTGGGGCGTTCCCAGGAATTTTCTCCGAAAGAAGAAAAGGAGAGTAGTGATGAGTAAGACATTACATGGTACCTGTGCAGGAGAGGTCAACCTTCTGAGCATACAGGATAACCCTCACGGAGTGTGGTGTTTGTGTTTGAGGCTCCGCATTGGAACTAGAGGTAACGGCCTCTCCGACGACATTGAGGTTTTCACCAACCAGCTTAGCGACGCGGAAATGGAGTTTCTTACGAAGCTGGGGGTGCAACGGATCCTTATTATCTCGCCAGACTCAGGCCTTTCAAAGGCTCCTGTCCCCGTTTCTGTGAAGTTCAGACATGGACATGTTGTCCAGATCGGCTCCAACCCATTCGACAACCATCCAGACGTCGATACGCAGGATATGGGCACAACAATAGCGGTCTGCCGCATGGCAGAGCTGCTCACCGAAGACGATCTGTGCTGATCGGCCATCACGCGAAAAACTCCCTACCGCTTAACCGCGGCGGGGAGTTTTTTTATGGCAAATCTACAATTATACCCACCCCCGTCATCCTCATGGCGGGATTTTTGCTACTCTTAAGCAAAAATCGTGACATGGGGATCCAGGCATACAGCAAGACCGCCTGGATCCCCACCGTCGCTTACGCTCGGTGAGGATGACACCCTTCCCATCTTCACATCCTCACATCCACCTTCCCCCCTAATCCCTCTTGACTCTTCTCCCCTGTGACCCTAATATCCGCGCGGCTTGGCCATCAATCCGTTATATATAGCTGTGAAAGAGAACGAAACATAATGACCGCAAAACCTTCGAAGAAACCACAAAATCCCTGTTTTTCCTCCGGCCCTTGTGCCAAACGCCCTGGCTGGTCTGTTGATGCCCTAAAAGACGCCGCACTCGGCCGCTCCCACCGCTCTAAACTCGGCAAAGCCAAGCTCCAAGAAGTACTCGATCGCTCCCGCGCCCTGCTCGGCATCCCCGAAGACTACCATATCGCCATTGTCCCCGCCTCGGATACGGGTGCTATGGAAATGGCCATGTGGTCGATGCTTGGCCGCCGTGGGGTCGATATGCTCGCCTGGGAAAGCTTTGGTGAAGATTGGGTCACCGATGCTGCCAAACAGCTCAAACTCGAAGATTTACGCATCTTCCGCGCTGAATACGGCGCCCTGCCAGATCTCAGCAAGGTCGATACCCAAGCCCGCGACATCGTCTTCACCTGGAATGGCACCACCTCAGGCGTAAAAATGCCCAATGCCGATTGGATCAGCGATACGCATGAAGGCGTGATTATCTGCGATGCCACCTCGGCCGTATTCGCCATGGACATCCCGTGGGAAAAACTCGATGTCATCACCTATTCCTGGCAGAAAGCCATGGGGGGAGAAGCCGCACATGGCATCCTCATCCTCTCTCCGCGCGCGGTGCGCCGGCTAGAGAATTACACCCCATCCTGGCCGCTGCCAAAAATCTTCCGCCTTACCAAAAAAGGCGCGTTCAACGAAGCCATTTTCCAGGCCAGCACCATCAATACGCCCTCCATGCTCTGCGTGGAAGACGCGCTCGATGGCCTGAAATGGGCAGAAAGCATTGGCGGCTTAAAAGCCCTGATCGCCCGTTCAGACGCGAATCTCGCTGCCTTGGCCAGCTGGGCAGACAACACCCCGTGGGTCGATTTCCTCGCGGAAGACACAGCAGCACGCTCCAACACCTCGATTTGCTTTAAAATCACCGATCCGTGGTACCAATCACTAAGCGCGGAAGAACAAGCCGCTGGCGCGAAGAAAATCGCCTCCCTGCTTGAAGAAGAAGGCGTGGCCTACGACATCGCCGCCTATCGCGATGCGCCTCCGGGCCTGCGCATCTGGGGCGGTGCAACGGTAGAAACCGCCGACATCACCCTGCTCACCGACTGGCTCGATTGGGCCTTCGAGCAAATCAAAGAAAAGGCACAAGCGGCCTAGGTCCTGTTGACATAATATACTGGTTTCCTTAAAAGAGAGGCTCTATTCTTCCTCCCCCTTGACGGGGGAGGCTAGGAGGGGGTGGCTATATTATTTTATCACCCTCCCCTAACCCCTCCCGTCTAAGGGAGGGGAATAATGTAAGCTTCCACTTTTAAGAAAAAGACATAAAAACAGAGCACACAAATGGCAAAAAAAGTACTGATTTCTGATAAACTCAGCCCCAAAGCGGCCGATATCTTCAAGAAAAACGGCATCCAGGTCGATGTCAAACCCGGCATGTCCCCCGAAGAACTCGCAAGCTGCATCGGCAGCTATGACGGGCTTGCCATTCGCTCCGCCACCAAAGTCACTCCTGCCATCATCAAAAAAGCCAAGAAATTAGCGGTGGTCGGCCGCGCCGGCATTGGTGTCGATAATGTCGATATCCCTTCCGCCACTGCGGCGGGCATCGTGGTGAT